>DASQFG010000084.1:0-1542 GCA_035633315.1 Nakamurella sp.
CCCAGCCCGTCGCCGCACCCGCAGGCGGAGTTGTGGGTCGGCGCGCACCCGGCCGATTCCTCGACCCTGGTCGACGAGCGCGGCGAACGCTCCCTGGCGGATCTCATCGCCCAGGACCCCATCGGCATGCTGGGCGAGCCGTCGTACTCGCTGTTCGGCGCGCGGCTGCCGTTCCTGCTCAAGGTCCTGGCCGCCGACGAGCCGCTGTCCCTGCAGGCCCATCCGTCGGTCGAACAGGCCACCCGCGGATTCGCCGCGGAGGAGGCGGCCGGCGTCCCCCGGACCTCGGCCAACCGCAACTACCGGGACAGTTCGCACAAACCGGAGCTGATCTGCGCGCTCACCGAGTTCGACGCGCTGTGCGGGTTCCGGGAGCCGGAGGCCACCGTCCGGCTGCTCGGCGGGCTCGGGGTCCCACAACTGGATCACTACCTCGGGGTGCTGTCCGGGCAACCCGACGAGTACGGCACCAGGGCGCTGTTCTCCATGGTGATCACCATCCCGCCGGCCAAGCTGGGCCCGCTGCTGGCGGATGTGCTCTCGGCGTGCGTGGAGAAGGTCCGCAGCGCAACCGCGTCGGAATTCGACCTGGAGTACCGCACCGCGCTGTCCCTGGGGGAGCGCTACCCGGGCGATCCGGGGTTACTTGCTTCGCTGTTGCTGAATCGCTTCGTGCTCGCGCCGGGGGATGCGCTGTACCTACCGGCCGGCAACCTGCACGCCTACCTGCACGGGGTCGGCATCGAGATCATGGCCAACTCGGACAACGTGCTGCGCGGCGGCCTGACGCCCAAGCATGTGGACGTGCCCGAGTTGATGAAGGTGCTCGACTTCTCGCCCGGCGATGTGCCGGTGCTGCGCGGCGATCCGGTCGCGCAAGGGCACGTCGTCTACCCGACCCCCACTCCGGAATTCAGGTTGGGCCGGCTGGAATTGCGCGGGGAGAAACGCGAGGTGACCCATCACGGCCCGCAGGTGCTGCTCACCATCAAGGGCGAAATCATGGCCACCGACGGCCACGGCACCGAGATCACCGTCCCCCGTGGCCATTCGGTCTGGTTCGCGGCAACCGACGGTCCGGTGTGGATCAGTGGCAACGGCACGGTTTTTCGCGCGACGGACGGGCTGCCGGGCTGATCGGCGTTCCGCCGCCCTGCGGAAACCCCTGCAGAAACGCCGACACCGCAAATCGCGTGTCGCCGGCCTGTCCCTGTTCCGCGTTTCGCCGATAGATTGTTCCGCGTTTCGCCGATAGATTTCTCGGGCACCTTGGTGCTGTCTTCGTCGGTGGGGTTGTCAGGTTCTGCGGGCGCCTGCATCGACCCGGCGGTCTGGGATACAGCGGATTGGGAGCTGACATGGCATCTGCCTGGCGCACGAAATCGGTCGAGCAGTCCATCGAGGACACCGACGAACCCGGTCACAAGCTCAAGCGCAGCCTGTCGGCGTTGGACCTGACGGTCTTCGGCGTTGCTGTGGTGATCGGCGCCGGCATCTTCACCCTGACCGCGCGGGTCGCCGCGACCACCGCAGGCCCGTCCG
>DASQFG010000085.1:0-3687 GCA_035633315.1 Nakamurella sp.
CGTCCTGCGCCGAGATCATCTCCTGGAACGGCGGCGTCGCCATGTCCTTGCGGGCGAAGAGGGCCAGGTCGTAGGCCGACGTCGATTGGCCGGGTCCGTCAAGACCGGACGGCGTGGCGGCCCTGGTGTCCAGCGCGCCGAGAGCCAGGGCGGTGGCATTCATGTCCGCAACGGTTTTTTCGTACCCGCCGTTCGTCCTGGCCAGCGCATTCGCCGCGTCATTGCCCGAGATCATCACCAGGTAGGACAGCAGCTGCCGGACGGTATAGACGCCTCCGGCTTCCAGGCCGACCCGGGTGCCGTCCTGCGCGGAGTCGGCCTGCGTTCCCTCGACGGGCAGGTCGAGGTTGGTGAGGTTCTTCAGCATCACCTGGGCGGTGAGCAGTTTGAGGGTGCTGGCCGGGCGGTAGCGGCCGTGCGGGTCCTTGGCCGCCAAGATCTCGCCGGTGTCCAGGTCCGCGACCACCCAGGCGCCGGCCGAGATGTCCGGGGGGAGAGGCGGCGCCCCGGCCGGGACGATCACCCCGCATTCGCCCATCCGGCCCGCGCCCACCGGCGTGGCCGGCACCGGCAGCGGCGCGGGAGGGGCCGCTCCGGGTGGGACGTCCTCGGAGGTGTCCACCGGGGGTGGGGGCTGGCTGCGTTGCGCGCAGTCCTCGGTGGAGGGGGTCTGTACCGTCTCGCTCGGTGGCACGTACGGATCGCCCGGCGCGGCCAGGGCGGTGCCGGGCGATCCGACGACAAGGGCAGCGAGCACGGCTGCGGACAACAGCGACGCGACCGGTCTGCCAGCGCGATGGCGCGAGCCGAGCCGGTCGTGCGGCGGTTTGTCCGTTGTTCGAGGGAAGATCATCGAGATCTACCGTAACGTGACGACCGTCCCTGGCTGCTCACGGTCGTCCCAATCAGCGATCGATCGATCATCGCCATGCTCAACTCAGGCCAGTGACAGGAACAGCTTCTCCATTGCCTGGGTGTCCAGGTTCTCGGCGCCGCCCGACTCGGCCAGGCATTGCTTCAACCCGGTCGCGATGATCGCGAAACCGGCCCGGTCAAGGGCACGGCTCACGGCGGCCAGTTGGGTCACGACGTCCTTGCAGTCACGACCCTCCTCGATCATCCGCAGCACTCCGCCCAGCTGCCCCTGCGCGCGTCGGAGCCGGTTCACCACCGTGCCCATTTGCTCGGGCGGGAGCTCGACCACGGATCAGCCCGCCTTGGAGGCAGCGGCAACCTTCGCGCGCACCTCTTGCATGTCGAGCTCGCGGACCGCGTCGATCACCTGGTCGAGCGCCTGCGGGGGAAGGGCGCCGGGCTGGGAGAACACCAGGATTCCGTCCCGGAACGCCATCAGCGTCGGGATCGAACGAATGCCGGCGGCACCGGCAAGCTGCTGCTCCGCCTCGGTGTCCACCTTGCCGAACACGATGTCCGGGTTCGCGGCCGAAGCCTTCTCGAATACCGGCGCGAACCGCTGGCAAGGGCCGCACCAGTCCGCCCAGAAATCGACCAGCACGATTCCGTCACCCTCGACGGTCGGCCCGAATGTCGCGGCTATCAGCTCTGTCGTCGCCATACCAAGGTTGTCCTCTCTAGTCTCGTCATACCTACCGGGGTATCAACACCGAGCACTCGCAGGGTATTCCAGGCTGCGGATTGCGGTGGTGCGCCGCCTCGAACGGGCCGGGTCCGTGCGCGCGGGCCAGGATGCACCGCCGCTGCTCGTGTCCTCCCACTGGGGCGCCGCTTTCGGGGGCTGGGCGCCGATATAGGGCGGAGCCGAGTGCTCGAGAGCGGAGCCGAGTGCTGGAAAAGCGGAGCCGAGTGCTGGAAAGCGGAGCCCGGTGCTGGAAAGCGGAGCCGAGTGCTGGAAAGCGGAGCCGAGTGCTGGAAAGCGGAGCCGAGTGCTGGAAAGCGGAGCCCGGTGAGCCTGCACTGTGCCCGCGGATGCGGCCGCGCCCAACCTCCCCGGCTCAGGCCGGCGCCTCCGCGCTGGAGATCCGCGGCCATGGCTCGTCCGGGCGTCCGGCCCTGTCACTGGCCGAGACGAATCGAGCAGACCGGTGTTCGGCCTTCAGCCAGCGGGTGACGGTGCGGCGCCTCCGCGCTGAGGATCGGGCGGCGCTCGTGCTGGCCGACGCTGCTGGATGCACTGGGCTCTGGTTTTGGGGACTGGGCTCCGGCATAGGGCGGCGCCGAGTCCTGGAAAGCGGAGCCCATTCAGGAAAGCGGAGCCGAGTCGGTCCGCGGCTCAACATGTGGTTGTGGCCGGGCGCGAACCCGCTGGGTCCATGTCGCGCGGACCCGCTCGACTGCGGCGGACCGCCTCAGGCTGCGCGGCCCCGGCCCCGGCTCCGCCGCCGCCGCGCTCCGGCTCCGCCGCCGCGCTCCGGCTCCGCCGCCGCGCCCCGGCATCGCACTCGCTCGGCCGCGGCTGCCATGTTGCCGCGCCCGCCGCATCGCCGAAGAAACCTCAGATCCGCCGGAACATCAAGGCGCGCTTGACTTCCTGGATGGCCTTGGTGACCTGGATGCCGCGCGGGCAGGCTTCGGTGCAGTTGAAGGTGGTGCGGCAGCGCCACACGCCTTCGGCGTCGGACAGGATCTCCAGCCGTTCGCGGCCGCCCTCGTCGCGGGAGTCGAAGATGAACCGGTGGGCGTTGACGATCGCGGCCGGGCCGACGTAGGCGTCCTCGGACCAGTACACCGGGCAGGACGTGGTGCAGGCGGCGCACAGGATGCACTTGGTGGTGTCGTCGAACCGGGCACGGTCGGCGGGGGACTGCACGTGTTCCCGGGTCGGCTCGGCGCTGTAGGTGATCATGTAGGGCTTGACGGCCCGGTAGGCGTCGAAGAAAGGCTCCATGTCGACGACCAGGTCCTTGAGCAGCGGCAGGCCCTTGATCGGTTCGACGGTCACCTCGTTCTTCTTGTCGCCGATCAGGTCCTTGACCAACACCTTGCAGCACAACCGGTTCCGGCCGTTGATCCGCATGGCGTCGGATCCGCAGACGCCGTGCGCGCAGGACCGCCGGAAGGTCAGCGTGCCGTCGATGTACCACTTGATGTAGTGCAGGACGTTGAGCAGCCGATCACCGGGAAGCGCCGGCACTCGATACGACTCGGTGTGCGGCGCGTCGTCCAGCTCCGGGTTGAACCGCTGGATGTGCACGGTCAGCATCACTGAGCCTTTGGGCACGGGCGGCAAGTCGGCGGGCAGCCCGGTGCCGCCGGCGGTCGCCACTTGAGTGGAATCGTCGACCGTTGTTACCATTAGTACTTACGCTCCATCGGCTGGTAGCGGGTCTGGACCACCGGTTTGTAGTCCAGCCGGATGTCGGCGGACAGTCCAAGGCCCTGCTTGTAGGCCATGGTGTGCCGCATCCAGTTCGCGTCGTCGCGGGTCGGGTAGTCCTCCCTGGCGTGGCCGCCGCGGGATTCGGTGCGGACCAGCGCGCCGACCACCAGGACCTCGGCCAGTTCCAGCAGGAACCCCAGTTCCACGGCTTCGAGCAGGTCGGTGTTGTACCGGTGCCCCTTGTCCTGGATCGCGACCCGGGTGTAGCGGTCCTTGAGCAGCCGCACGTCGTCCAGCGCCTGCTTGAGGCTGGCCTCGGTCCGGTACACCGCAGCGTTGAGGTCCATCGAGGACTGCAGCGCGCTGCGGATCTCGGCGACCCGCTCGGA
>DASQFG010000086.1:0-4932 GCA_035633315.1 Nakamurella sp.
GTCGAAAGTGCTGGACGCCGACAGGTAGGCATAGAACCCGTCCGACACCGCGATCAATGCCATGGCGACGGCGACCGCCGTCAGGCTCGACCGCTCGTGCGTGCCTCGGCTCGCGCCCAGCAGCACGATGGTGAGCACCACGATGTCGCCGCACGGATACGCCAGGTTGATCAACACACCCAGCAGACCGGCGTCGTCGGTCCCGGACGTGACGTGGTTGATCGTGGTGGCCCAACTGATCGCGAACAGCGACATGCCGATGATGAACGCGTCCAGCAGCGTGCGCAGCCGATCGGTGTGCCGGCCGCCGGACGGCCAGACAGCGAACGCCATCACCGCGGTGAACGAGAGGAAGAACAGGTCCGCGATCGAAACCTGCGGGACCGCTTCCCCCCGGATGAGCTCGACATAGCACCAGATCAACTGGCCGGCGGCCCACGACCCGCAGGCGATGGACACCAGCAGCCAGGCTCGGCGGTCAGCGCCGCTGTGCCGGGTGACCGCGATCGCTGCAGCCACCGTGGCGCCGCCTGCGGCGGCCAACTGTCCGAGGTCGTTCACCGCCGCCGCGGCGTCGGAGTCGCTGCCCTCGATCAGCGTCGCGAGGTAGGCGCTCACCGCGATGACAAGGACCAGTACGCCGCTGATGATCACCTCGGGGCGCAGCCACCGGGCAGCCGCGGAGCCAGTCGAGCCGACCGTGCTGGTGCCGTGCACCGCCGCCGGGATCATCGCTGACTGCTCGGGGATCTCATCGCCCGTCCTCCCGCGACGCCTGCGTCCGGGGCAGGCGCCACTTTTCGGCCCAGCGCCACGTAACAACAGCGTGCCGCACGCGGAGACGGCAGAACAACGACAAACGGGCACGGTCCATCCATTGAGAAGGGAATTTCACTCTACGCAGTCACACTGGTACGGAGAGTGATTGCGTCGCTACGGCTCGACTCTTCGCGCCCGTGCGCGTGGACAACGGGTCAGCCAACCGGGGTCCCGCGAGTCAGGCTGTTCGCCGGGAGTCACACGTGACGGCGCAACCGGAACAAAAACCCCCCGGGCGTGGCATCAAGCCACGCCCAGGGGGTCCGGGAAAACACTCCGACGCCTTGCCGCTGCGGCCGTCCCCGCCAACTGCCGCCCGCGAATATCCCCCACCGTGCCATGCCTGCCTCCGCTTGACACCGAGGAAAGGGCTACCCGGGTTTCAGGGTGCACTGAGTTCCGCGACCGGCCACTGTGGCTCCCCCCAGGCTCGGCCCAAACCGGTCAACTACGCACTAGCCTATCGACACGGGCCGACGGCGCGCCGTCCCTTTCCGGTGGATATCCCGACACGGAGAGTCATGTGCGGCTCCGAAGGGATGAACCGATCGGCGTCGCCTCAACCCGTGCGGCGGCGCCCCCTTTGACCGGAGCGGGTTGCATGGTGCGCATTCGGGACAATGGAAGGATCCGCCGCGCAGTTCCAATGGGGCTCGGTGAGCAACTCCCTCACCATCTCGGCCAGTTCGGCCGGACGGACCAGTGCGGGCTCGTCGTCGTACTGGATCAACAGATCCTGGGCACGGCAGAACGCGTCGGACTTGATATGCAGATCGGGCAACGGGACCACGGCCTTCTGCGTCATGACCATTCCGGTCGCGAGAGACATTCCGGCCAACAGCCGGCACCCGCGAAAAGAATGGTTGGCGGTTTCCGAAAGGGTGCCGCCCCCGCGAACAGGGGCGATCACACATGGGATCACGACGACGGGATCCCGATCTGGAGTGCAACCTCACTGTGGCCCTCCGAGCACTGACATTCAACCACGGCATCGGACATTCCGGAAGATCAGCCGGCGTCGCGGCCGAAAACCTCGACACGGTGCGGGATGTGCGCCGGTTTGACCATCGCGACCAGGGCGTCCAACCGACGCACGTCGAACGCGTCCGGGTCGCTGACCCCCAGCCGCACCACCAACTCGGTCCGGTCGGATCCGGGGAGGTCGCCACCAGGCTCGGTGGACCAGGCCGCGCCGCCGGACTCGGTGATCTCCGGAGGCAGGTCGAACAGCGCGCCGACGGCCGCCCGCACCCCCCGCGCGGTGCCCCGCCAATGCAGCAACTCGACGCCGGCCTGCACCAGTTCACGCTGCCGGCCCGCGGACTGATTGCCATCCAGCGCGATGCCCAGCCACCCAGCGAGCCAGCCCAGCATGTCGTCGGGGGCCGTCCCCGGATCCAGGTAGGCATCCAGCGAATCCAGCGTCGCCATGATCGGGGCGAGCACCTCGTCCAGACCGCCGCAGAGGTCCTGAGCGAACGGATCCTCCCGGTACAGCGCCGGCAGCGTGTCCACGAGCGGATGCGGCGAAGCCAGCCCGGGGATCAGGCCCCTCATCGCTCGTCCGATCCCGACAGCGTCGATCCCGACAGCGTCGATCCCGACAGCGTCGATCCCGCAACAGCCACTCCCGATATCCTCACTGTCGCACCCGCACCTGATGTTCGTAGGAGAACACCAGCGAGGTCGGCGGCAGCGGAAGTCGCTGCACCGGCGCACCGCGTCGGCCGGTCGCGGGGTCGGCCGGGAACAGCTGCACGCTGACCTCCTCGGCCATATCGACCCCGGGGATGCGGGCCAGCGCGGCGTTCACCTCGTGCGCCTGCACCGACCGGCCGAACGGCCACCCGGTGCCCTCCGGGCCGCCCTCCAGTGGGTCGAACAACCGGTAGATGGCGCGCAGCACGTCCTGACGGACCTCCTCCGCGCGGTACCGCGGCCGCGCCCGCACACTGACCACGGCGGTGAGCCACTGGTACTCGGGCGGCTCGATCACCATCCGGGTGCCGACCAGCCGGCGTTCGTCCAGGTAAGCGCTGATCCTGGTCAGCGATTCGGGCAGCGGCACCAGGTCGTCGCGGCGGATCCGGCCGACGGAGTCGCCGGCCACGTACGGCACCACCAGCACCCGCACTCCCCCGGCGTCGGCGCCAAGGCAGTGCACCCTGGCAATCTCCGGAGCCACTTGCTTGGTGAGCTCGACGAAGTCCTCGGCGGTCACCGCCCGGCCCCGTGAGCGCAGCACCAGCGGCCCGCGGAGCTTGGCGTCCTCGATGTCCTCGGCCCGGGCGCCGCCGACCGCCGGTGTGCGGTTCTCCACCCGCGAGATGTACGGCACGCTGGTCTTCAGCACCCGGACCTGGCCCGTCGCAACGTTGCCGGAGACACCGCCACCGGTGCGGTACACCGACAGCCGCAGGTGGGAACCCTTCGGCGGCACCGCCCCGTACTGCCGCAACGAGCCGTCGCCCTGCCGGACCGCCGGACCCAGATGTACCTCGCCCGCGAAGGAGTCGAGATGGAACACCGCGTCGTCGGCGTCCGACTCGGCGAAATGCTCTACCGCAGCCCAATCGCTGACGCCGGTGTCGTCGATCACCTGCAGCCTGCCCGGCTCCTCCCATGGCACGACCGGCCTGCGCTGCAACGGGAACCGTTGCGCCGGGGTGCCGTCCGAGATGCCGATCTCCTCATCGCGAATGACCTGGGCGTGCACCATCCGCGCGGTGCCACCGATGGTGAATGCCGACAGCGACCGGATCCGCGGGGAGGCGGTGTACGTGGGCTGGTTCTCCTCGGGCACCAGCAGCCGGCAGCGCAGCCAGCCCGCGCGGTTCCGGGCCAGGATGGAGGCCTCGTGGGAATCCGGAACGTGCAGGATCACATCACCGGGCTTGTTCATTCCGCCGGTCTCGTCACGATCGACATCGCAGGCGGTCCAGCCGGTCCCGGTCCACGCCTCCCAGATCAGCGGCGGCCAGTCGGGCCGGACGCCGACACCGGACACCCGGCAGTCCATCCGGATCACCACCGCGCAGGACGGCACCGGGTTCGACAACCCGACCAGCAACGCGTCGCCGGGTAGCGGCGACTTGCCGAAACACTCGAACTCGCCGCCGGCGCGCAGCGAGTTCGTGTAGTCCGCGACCTCGCCGCCCGCGGGCATCGCTCCTGCGCGGGCGAACGAGCACGGCACGATGTCCAGGTTGCCGACGGTGGAGAACACGACGGGATCGGCGACATCGGTGCGCGGCGTGGCCACCTCGGTCTCCGCCCTGACCACCACCGTCTGCGGTTGCGGCGCCGACAACCAGAACGTCACCCGCCCGCGGGCCGCGGCGGGCGGCCGCAACTCCACCCCGATCAGCTCGAGGAACTTGATGTAGTTCCGGTCCGGCACCCGGTTCAACCGGTAGATCAACTGATCGACCATCTGCGCGAACGCCTCGATCAGGGTAACCCCCGGGTCCGAGACGTTGTGGTCGGTCCACTCCGGGCAGCGTTGCTGGACAAGACGTTTCGCGTCGTCGACCAGGTCCTGGAAATGCCTGTCGTCCAGGTTCGGCGCGGGCAGCACCATGCTCAACCACTCCTTTGAAAGGCACCGAGTTCCAGCGGTGCGGCAGACCCGACGGCCTGCGGTCCGGGTTCATCGGGTATCACGTAGAACGGGAAGACCAGATTCCGCGGGTCGTTGAAACCCCTGATGGAATAGCGGATGTCGATGTAGAGCATGCCCGCCTCGGCGCGGTCGAAGCCGACCAGCACGTCCTGCAGATCGATCCTGGGCTCCCATTGTTCCAGCGCGTAGCGCACGTCTTGGGCGATGGCCCCCGCGGTGCTCGCGTTGATCGGCGCGAAGACGTGATCGTGCACGCGACAGCCGAATTCGGGCCGCATCGGCCGCTCACCCGGCGCGGTGGCCAGGATCAGCCTGATGGCCTCCTCGATCTCGCGGTCGCGAGCCACCAGCGCGATCCCGCCGGTCGCGTCGGTGGTCAATGGAAACGCCCACCCGGCGCCGATGAAATCCCCCGAGAATCCTTGTGCCATCGTCATCCTCCGATCAGTACGGTGGGCGCGCCGAGGATGATCGGCGCACCACAGGCCGAC
>DASQFG010000087.1:0-4976 GCA_035633315.1 Nakamurella sp.
GTCGGCACGGTTCACCGGTCGATCGGCGGTGACGGTCACCAGCCCGCCGATCAGGTCGGCCTCTACGACTCGCACCCCGACAAAGCGGCTGATCGCGGAGCTCACCGTCTGCAGGCAGGCATCGGATGTCATGCCCGTCACGAGGAACGTGGTGCTACCCACGAACACCCGCGGGGTGTTGGACATCATGAATTGCTCCTCGCCCTGGGGCGCAGACGGGCATTGGTTGGGTGCGGGCACTGTTGCAGTCAGCTACCGCAGTGCGATCCCTGTCCTGCCATCGGCTTCCGGGCGTCGGTTGCCGTCGTGATGGCGGGGCTTCAGGGGTCTGTCATCGCACCGTGATGGCCGGGCATCGGCCGCCACACTGATGGCGGGGTGACTGCGAGCGGTGGTGAAGGACTTGCGCTGGGCTGGTCGGTGTTCTCATTCAGTGTTCGGCGCGACCGGCGGTCCTCGCGCCGGTGAAATCACCGGGATTGACCGGTGGAGCGGCCCGCGGTTGCACGAGCGACGGTCCGCCCGACGCCCGGCCTTCCGACCCCACCGGCCCGGTTGCCGGTCCCCGGGGCTTTGCCGGGGCGATCACATCGGGTTGGCCCTGGTGGTTTGGCCGGCGCGATGCGGTGCGCTTCACGGCGAGGGTGAGGGCTTCGCACCGCGTCCCTCATAGCACCGGAGGCACCATGAGCACCGTCGAACATGTCCAGGTCCCCATCGCGTCGTCAGCGGCGCCTCCCGAGCATCGCGGTGATCACCACGACGTGGAGCGAGCGCCGCAGCGCCGCTCGTGGGCGGTTCTCGCGTTGGCCCTGGTCGCGCAAGTGCTGGTGGTGCTGGACATTTCGGTCGTCAACACGGCACTGCCGACCATCGGCGCCGAGCTGCATCTGGGCGGCAGTGACCTGCAGTGGCTGGTCACCGCGTACCTGCTGATGTCCGGCGGCGGACTGCTGCTTGGCGGCCGGATCGCCGATCTGCTGTCCCGGCGACGGGTGCTGTTGACCGGTCTGTTCGTGTTCACCAGCGCCTCGTTGGTGAGCGGTTTCGCATCGACCGCGGGTGTCCTGATCGGCGCCCGCGCCGCACAGGGTCTGGGTGCGGCTTTGATGACTCCGGCGGCGTTGGCGATCATCATGACGATGTACTCGGGTGCGCAGCGGGCGAAGGGCCTGGCGCTGTGGGGCGCAGTGGGCGGCATGGGCATCGCGGTCGGGGTTCTGGTCGGCGGCGTGCTCACCACCTGGGCGGGCTGGCAGATGATCTTCTGGGTCAACGTGCCGATCGGGGTGGCCGCGATCGCTGCGGCGATGGTGATCCTGCCGAAGCAGGGCACCGCCCGGACCGGGCTGTCCCAGCTGGACCTCCCCGGTGCGGCCGTGGCGGTCGCCGGGTTGGGCGGCCTGGTGTTCGGCATCCAGAGCGCGGCCAGCGACGGCTGGTGGTCGCCGAGAACACTGGTGGTGCTGGCTGTTTCCAGCGGCCTGCTCGCGGCGTTCACCGTCATCGAGCGACGCGTGCGGCGGCCGCTGGTCCCGCCGCACACCTGGCGGGTCAGGACCCTGGTCTCGGGGACCGGTGTGATGCTCGGGGTCACCGGCCTGCTCGTCGGGGCCGTCTTCCTGAGCTCGATCTTCTTCCAGACCGTGCTCGGCTACTCCGCGTTGCAGGCAGGCCTGGCATTCCTGCCGTTGGCGTTGATCATCATCGTGGGAACCAGGCTCGGCAGCCACCTGCTGGGCCGCGCCTCACCGCGGATCGTCGCAACCGGCGGGCTCACGTTGGCCGCAGCGGGCGCCTTGCTGCTGTCCAGGGCACCGGCCGATGCCCGGTTTGCCATCGATCTGCTGCCGGGCTTCCTGGTTCTCGGGCTGGGTGTCGGCCTGGTCTTCGTCGCGGTGTCGATCACCGCGATGGCGGGCATCCCGCCCGAGCACGCCGGGATGGCGTCCGGTTTCCTGATGACCGGTCACGAGATCGGCGCTGCGCTCGGCGTCGCCGTCCTTGCCGCCGTGGCCACCGCAGCCGGCGATCTGACCACCCTTTCCGGCGCGGCGACCGGATTCTCCTGGGGGTTCGTGGCGGCCGCGATCGTCGCAGCGGGCGCTGCAGCGGCCGCGTTTCTCGCGATGCCCGCCGCGCGGGTGAGCGGTTCGGCACGTATGCACATGCACTGACCTCCGGCCGCCCCGGCCTCGCCCAGCGGAGCCGGGGTGCCGGTGTCACCAACAGACCCGCAGCCCGTCTCAGAGCTCCAGTCGGGCGAGTCCGGTCCGGGAGGTGACCCCGGTTTTGGCGAAGACGTTCCGCAGGTGGAAGTCGATCGTTCGGGGGCTGAGGAACAACTTGGCGGCGACCTCGCGGTTGGACAGCCCCTCGGCGACGAACACCGCGACCTGCCTTTCCTGCGCGGTGAGGGCGACAACAGTTGAGGCATCACGTTTCCGGGCCGTCTCGCCGGATCCGCGCAGCTCCTGCTCCGCCCGCTGTGCCCATGGCGTCGCGCCCAGGTCGTCGAACATCTGCAGCGCGGTCCGCAGCTGTTCCCTGGCATCCACCCGCCGGCGGGACCGGCGCAGGAACTCGCCGTAGGCCAGGTGGGTGCGGGCTCGTTCGAAAGGCCGGGCGGCCCCCGGTTGATATCCCATGGGTTGATCTCCGAGGGCCTGCTGGAAGAAACCTTCGGCGGTTGCCGGGGAGTCCTTCGCGGCCAGCAGCGCCCGCCCGTACGCGACAACCGTTCGGGCGTGGGGTGTCTCGACGGTATCGGCGAAACGTTCCAGGTCCGAGAGCCACCGGGCCGCCGTGTCGAGATGGCCGGCTCGGGTCGCCACGTCGAGGCGGTCGTAGGCGGCGAGCCGAGTCAGCGTGGGTTGCGTCATCTGCTCGAAGTGATGCAATGCCTCCGCCGGTTGTCCGGTCAGGGCGGCGTGGGATCCCTGGGCCCACATTTGCGTGTCCTGCACCAATACGCCGAGGATGCCGGCCGGCTGCTCGGTGGTGACCTGGCCGAGTTCGGTGATCAGCGACTCGTAGTCTGCGTCGCCGCGGAGCGCCGCGTACAGCGCCAGCTGGGCCAGCGGCATCGCGGACAGCGCCGGCTGTCCGGTGCTCCGGGCGAGCTGCACGGCTTCGGTCGCGTTGGCCACCGCCCCGGTCCAGTTCCCGGCGGACAGGTCGGCAATCGCCAGCCGCGGCAGCGCGAACAGCACGAGTCCGATCGCCCCGCTGTCCCGGGAGCGGGTCAGCAGGCGGGTGAAGCAGCGGCGGAAACCGTCGTCGTCGCCGAGGTGGAACGTGGCGATACCCAGGTTGGTGAACAGGTCGGTGTCATCGAGGTTTTCCCCGAGGGTGATCGCCTCCCGCAGCGAGACGGTGGCGGCGGCCAGGCCGTCGTGGTTGAGGTGGTGGAAACCGATGAGCAGGTTCGTGAAGCAGCGGGCCCGGCTGGAGGTGTCCTGTGAAGGTGATGCGAGGAGTTCGGCCGGGTCCAGGTCGGTCCGGTCCGGTTCGGGGAGGAACGTGGATCCCGCGGTGGCGAGCATGCCGATCTCCCGGGCGCGCTGCGGGTCGGTGGCCACCACGCCCCGGGCGGCCTGGTCCCAGATCCGGATCCCCGCCGGGACGGAGCCGACGGTGAATTCGATCCGGCCGCGGAGCCTGTCCAGGTCGGCGTGCAGAACGGGATCGGTCGCGCCCACCCTGGCGTCGTTCGCCAACCGCATGGCCCGCGGCAGTTGCGCCGCCAACCACGCGTTGGTCGCTGCCGCGAACAGCCTTACAGTGCGGGCCGTTTCGTCCCGGGTGAGCTCGGCGGCCCGTTCGAATGCCGCGCTCGCGGCCTCGTAGCCGCCCCGCGTCGCGGCCCGGCCGGCGGCCTGATCGAGTGCGGCGACGACGTTCTCGTCGGGTTCGTCGACGGCCGCGGCCAGGTGCCAGGCCCGGCGGTCCGCGTCCTGCGGACCGGTCATCACCCGCGCCAGCGCCCCGTGCGCCTGCTGCCGAGTCAGGGTGGCGGCCCCCTGGTAGATGGCGGACCGCACCAGCGGGTGCCGGAACTCGATCTCGGCGCCGACGATCCGCAGCAGGCCGGACCCTTCCGCCTCGGTGAACGCAGCCGGCCCCGCGCCGAGCACATCGGCGGCCTGCCGCACCACACTCACCCTGGTCGTGTCGTCGGCGGCCGCGACGCACAGCACGGTCTGTGCCGACGGGGACAGCCGCCGGCAGCGGTCCAGGAACACCCGTTGCACGCCCTGCGTGAGCGGCAACTGCGCCGGCAACTGCTCCCGGCCGGTGAGCTGGCCCGGTGTCAACGCCACCGGGAGCTCGACGAGCGCAAGCGGGTTGCCGCCGGTCTGCGCCATCAGCCGGTCGCGGACGTCGGCGGACACCGGCGCACCGGCCCGCTCGGACAGCAGCCGGTCGGCGGCCGCGACGTCGAGACCACCCAGCGTCAGCTCGGGCAGTTCACCGCTGTCGAAACGACGCAGGTCCCCGTCACGCGCGGCGAACAGCAGCGCGACCCGTTCCGGCCCGAGCCGGCGGGCCACGAACAGCAGCGCGGCGGCGGACGCGTCGTCCAGCCAGTGGGCGTCGTCGATGACACACAGCACCGGCGCCTCCTCGGCCGCCTCGGCGAGCAGGCTCAATGCCGCGAGAAAGACCAGGAAACGGTCGGTAGCCCGGTCGTCGGCCTCGCCGAACGCCGCCCGGAGCGCGGTGGCTTGCGGCGCCGGGAGTCGCTCGGCGTACCGCATCGCCGGTCGCAGCAACCGCTGCAGGGCGGCGAACGCCAGCGGTGACTCCGATTCGATGCCCTGGGTGCGCAGCACCTGCATGCCCTCCGCGTGAGCGACCCCGTCGGCCAGCAGCGCCGACTTACCGACGCCGGGCGGTCCGTGCACCACCAGCGCACCCCCGCGCGAGTCGCGCGCCTCATCGAGCAGACCCGTGACGCGTTCCCGCTCCCGCTC
>DASQFG010000088.1:0-2320 GCA_035633315.1 Nakamurella sp.
ACCGAGGCCCGGGCCAGGGAGTTCAGCATGAAGGTCCGTTTCGTCGTCGGCGGACGGCGCTCGTCCGCGCCGGCAGGCATCGGCGGGTTCCCACGATAGCCGGGTGGGAGGGCGGGTTGGGTCGCGCCGCCGCCACCCGAGTCGAGTCGATCCTTTCCAACGGTGTCCGGGGCGGGGGCATGACGAACGCGTCACTCAGGAGCTGGAAGGTGGACAGCTGGCCCTCGGATTCGATCTTCGCGATGACGTCTCGCATGGCAGCGAAGCGGTTTCGCATCCGCTGACGACTCAACGCGACCACGGTGGGGTCGTCCTGCATCCGCAGGGTCGCCTGCACCATCGCTTGGATCTGCGGCTCGAACTGCGCCCCCGCTTCGATCAGGTGCCGGAGCGCTTCGACCCCCGATGCCGCCGTGTAGACGGGTGCCAGCAAGCGGTCGAGGTCGGCTTCTTGCTCGATGAAGCTGGTCAGGGCGGTGAGAAGCTCAGCCCGGCGGGAGTCAGTCGGCAGGCCGTGTGCATGGTTGACACCATGTCAAGCGGTATTGCCGGCAGCGTGAAGCTCTGACACCTCAATCAGGTGAGTCACGCCAGGGGTCCTCCCGGCGCCAGAGTGTGGGCAGGTGGAGGCTGACACCCTGTCGGTCGGCGAGGTCGCCCAGCACCCGGAGGGTGACGTCGAGGTCGTCGCCCGCATAGGGCAGGGCGCGCAGGGGCCGGTCGAGCGGCCGGAAGAAGTCGTCCCAATGGGTCAGGACAACCCGACGTGCCCCGACCGCCTGCACCGTCTGGGCCCAGCAACTGCGGATGTAGCCCTCGTCCAGGACGCCGAGCTGGCCGACTCCGAGGTAGGCGACATCGGCGCTGCGGCCGTTGAGCGCGCCGGACACGTAGCCGGCGCTGCCCTGGAGCAGGGCGGTGCGTCCGGTGGTGTGTTCGACGAGGATCGACCAGGCGTCACCGCACTTGTAGGCCGCGGCCTTGACCGGTGGTACGACGGGCTCGGTGATGGCGCCCGGGAAGCGGTCCGGTGGGCAGTGCTGGGATTCGAGAAACGCGAGCGTGAAGCCGCCGTACGACACTGGCTCCCCCGGGGTGACGACATGGATGCGGTCCTCACCCAGCCCGGCACCGCGGCCGACGTTGGCCGCGGACTCGCCTCCGACGAGTACCGCACCGGTCCGGTTCGCGACGACCGCGCTGTCCATGACGTGGTCGAAATGAGTGTGCACGGGCAGCACGGCATCCAGCCGGCGTCCACTGTTCCCGCCGTTGAGCCCGAGCCGGGTGAGGGCCGCGTCGATGCGGGTGGGATTGGGCGCAAGTTTGCCGAACGCGACATTGCGCAGGGAGGGCCGGGAGAAGAAGCCGTCAGTCATCACTGCGCTGTCACCGTCGTCGAGCAGCAGAGTGGAGACGCCGAGGAACGTGACGCCGAGGTCTCCTGTGGCGGCCGGCACGTCGAACCGGGTGTCGTACGAGGTCAGGTCAGGGCGGCCGAGTTTGAGGCGCATGGTGGGACGCTATCGCCGCCCATTGGCCTGAAGAGACCAGCGATGAGTTGCTCGGCTCAATCGGGCCATCGCTGGGTACGCGAGCCTATGGAGGACGCTCGGTGAGACGACTGGTTCGTACATGGCTCGGCGGCCCGCGCGCGGGCGGCCTGGCGGACCAGGTGGTCGCGCTCGGCGACGTTGGTGGCCCGGCGGGCGGCCTCGGCGTACGCCCTGGCGGCGGCACGGAGGTCGCCGCCCAGTTCGTGCAGGTGGCCGCGGACGGCGTGCCAGCGGTGCCGCTCGCCGATCACGTCACGCAGCCGGTCGGTCTCGCGCAGCCCGGCGGCGGCGCCGAGGACGTGGCCGACCGCGACCGCGCGCCCGAGCACCGCGGCAGGGTCCTGGCGCACCGGGTCGTCGGTGAGGGCGACGAGGTCGTCGTACCAGGCGAGGATCTGCGGCCAGTCGGTCTCCTCGGCGCTGGCCGCGTCGTCGTGCAGGGCGGCGATGGCGGCCTCGATCTGGTAGCGGCCTACGCGCTGAACGGCCAGCGCCGATTGCAGGACGCGCACGCCCTCGGCGATCTCGCGGGTGTTCCACAGGCCGCGGTCCTGTCGGTCGAGTGTGACGATCCGGCCCTCGGGGTCCAGTCGCGCCGGGAGGCGGGCGTGGTTGAGGAGCATCAGCGCAAGCAGCCCGCGCGCGTCCGGTTCCTCGGTGGCGAGGGTGAGTTGGCGGGCGAGCCGGATCGCCTCGCCGGCCAGGTCGACCCGGCCCGCGTGGCCGGCCGTGTAGACGAGGTAGAGCACGCGCAGCACGACGGC
>DASQFG010000089.1:0-2132 GCA_035633315.1 Nakamurella sp.
CCGGCGGCCCGGCGTCCACCACTCCTCTGGTGAGGATTCGACGATGGCTTCGGCCGGCACGATTCGCGGATCCATGTCGGGGTCGTCATCCAGCGGGTCGATGGGATCGTGGGTGGCCACGAACGACACCCCGATGGGCGACGCAGCGTCTTCGCCCTGATGCTCGGCCAGCTGCCACTGACGCGCCAGGAACCACACCGGATCGGCGACCTCGGCCCGGAAGCCGCGATCGAGGTCGGCCACGGGCCGGATCGGCTCGAGCCTGCGGCCGAGATGGAAGCGGACGCTCATGCCGGTTCCAGCCGCACGGCGGTCGGCCCGTCGGCCGGGAACAACGTCAACGGCTCACCGCCGGCGTAGGCGTCGAGTTCCTCGGGGCTGGCGGCGCGGGCCCTCGCCGACTGGCGGGTCTCGGCGACGATGTCGACCAACGTCCCCGTGTCGAGAGGTGTGTTCACCTCAGGCGGGACGGCGACCAGGATGGCCTGCGGTGCCCGTGCCCCCGGCGCATCGAAATGGAAGGCGGCCGCGGTGGTTTGGTCGGTCGCAGGCACCACCTCGGTCCACTGGTCCAGCAGCCCGAACGCCACCAGCCGCGACGGGTTGGCGCCCGGGGTGAGCGTACCGTCCGGTCCGAAGACGGCCAGCATGTACGTCGCTGGTGCAAGCCCCGATGGCAGCAGGGGCCCGGTGTCGAGCTGCCACGGATCGCCCGAGCGGCTCGACCACGAGGACAGCTCCGCGGCGCCGTCGAGTCGCTGCCCGAGTTGGTGCGCTTCGAGTCGGGCGAGCGTAGGCCGCACGGCCGCAACGACTTCCAACCAGTCAGGCTCGAGAGCCACACCGGCTTGAGGCGGTTCGGCGGACAGCGGCGTCGGCAGCCGATCGAGCCGCAGGCGGGACAGTATCGGGACACGCCCCTCAGGGGACACCAGCTCGGCCATGGCGCGCGCGAGCGCGGCGACGGAGAGACCGGCCGCGGCGGCCGGTGATGGCGCCGTATCGAGGCGCTCACCCAGCGCGGCCAGCGCGCGGGCCACGATGGTGGCGATCGGTGCGTCGTCGACGGTCAGCGGCGTGATCCCCCATTTCGCGGCGGCCAGCAGAGCGGCACGCTGCACCGCCTCGGTCGCGGCGCCGGCGGTCAGCAGCTCAGCCCGGAGTAGGACTGCCACCGCGTGCACGGCCGCATAGCGCGAGGCGAGGTCGGCTTGGACGGCGGTGTCGGCCGGTGCCGGGCCCTCCACCGTCAGGTGGGCAGGCGTCGCCGGCTGGTTGCCGAGGATGTCCGACAACCGTCGCGCTTCGCGATGTGCTGGGAGCACGCGCATTTCGACGTCATCACCCGGCAGCCGAGCGAGCACAAAGCCTGCCAAGTCATCAGCCGACAGCGACAGCGTGTCGATGGGTTGCAGTCCAAGATCGGAAAGGGTCACTGCACCAACGGCATTCCCGTCCTCGTCGATCACCTGCCACGTCCACACCGCGCTGGCGGCAGTCCCGGTAAGCGCCACGATGAGGGCGGCTGCCGCCGGCTCGGCGACGGCGCCGGGGCTGGTGTGGGCGTCCAGCACGGTCGGCGCGACTCCGGCGGGCAGCGCCATCACGACGGTGCTGGTGGCCGACCGGCCGCTCCGCTGTGTGCCGATGACGTCAAGGGACGGGGGCGCGCCGAGCCCGGCGGCCGCTTCCATCGCCGCTCCGGCCAGGGCGGTGCGACCGGACACGACGTCGAATACGCCGTCGGCGATGAGCAGGTCGGCGTAGGTGTCGACGGCGCGCGCCAGGGGTGCGAGCGCGCCGAGCTGCGCACTGGTGAGCACCAGGCTCGCGGGATTCGAGAGGTAGCGGGCCAGCACCGCCTGCCCGTCGCAGACGCGGCGGCCCGCGTGCTCGGTGCGGATGGGGAACTGGCGGCGCAGCGATTCCACCGACGCCCGCGCGGCGACCGCCCGTTCGACGGCCCTGCCGAGGACCTCGACGATCGGCGCGCCGATGCGCACCTCGGCGGCCAGCTCGTCGGCCAGTCGGATGGCGTCGGAGTCGAGGTCCATGTGCCAGCGGTTGGCTTCGGCGTCATACAGCGACCGGTCCCGCAGGATCGCGGTGGTCAGTGCCTGCTCTTGGGAGGG
>DASQFG010000090.1:0-4245 GCA_035633315.1 Nakamurella sp.
GCGTCCACCACCCTCGGCCGCGGCGACCCACGCCGCCGCGGCCATCACCCTACGACCCTGACCCGATGAGGCTGTCGAAGAGATCGACGTACTGCTTGAGGTGCCGGTCTCCCAGGTACTCGTCCAGCACCCGCTGATGCGCGGCCGCACCGAGCTGCGCGGCGAGATCCGGGTCATCGAGCAGGGCCAACAGCGCGCCCGCGAAGGTGTCCAGGTCGGTGGGATCGCTGATCAGCAAACCGTCACGCCGGTCGACGATCTGGTCCTGGATGCCGCCGACCGCGCTGGCGATCATCGGCCTGCTCTTCCACATCGCCTCGGTCACCGTGAGCCCGAAGCCCTCGACCAGGCTCTTCTGCACGACGATGGCGGCGTGCCGCTGCAGGGCATTGACGATCAGGGCGTTCTCGTCACCGTCGTCCATCGGCAGGTTCACCAGGTGCACCCTGGCCCGCGTTTCCACGGGCAGGCTCTCCAAGAGGTCACGGCACTCCTGCAGCACTCCGGCGCCCTCGGGATCGTCGGTGACCGCGGAGATGTCGGGCCCGACCAGCAGCAGGTGCACGTCGTCCGGTGTGGGATACATGGCGAAGCCGGTGAGCACACCGGTCATGTCCTTGAGGCGGTCCCAGCGGCTTACCTGCATGACGATCCTGTCCGCCGCCGCGATCGGCCGATCGCCGCCCATCAGGTCGCGGTACTCACGGACCTCGCCGTGGCTCCCGTCACGTCGCTCGAAGTGCAGCGGACCACCGTCGTCGACACCGGCGATGATCCCGGTCCGCACCAGCACGCCGCGAACATTCTCGGGCGCCATCTCCCGGTTCTTGGCCGAGAACGGATCGATGGACGGCGGGATCACCCACAGGGCGTCCCGGCGAACCCACTGCGGAGCATAGGCTTCCCGCGAGAAGATGAACGCGTCGGCGTGTTCCGCGTAGGTCTTGAGGAATGCCCAGGCGTGCTCGGACCACTGGTTCTGCTCGTCGCAACCGATGTGGCAACGCCAGATGACAATCGCGCCGAGCTCGCGCAACCCGTCGACCAGGCCGGCGGTTTGCGGGTCGTGCAGCAGCACGATGTCCTGCGGACGGATGACCTGTTTCATCAGCTCCAGGTTGGCCCGCTGGATCTTGGCGTACTCGTCGTGCTCGTGTTGACTCAGCGGCCCGCCGTCACCCGCGGCACCATGCAGCCTGTTGTGCAACCGCTTCGTGATGGCGAAGAACTCCTCTTCGCCGCGCAGCACCAACCAGCGGGTATCGACACCGGCTCCGCGCCCGTAGGCCAGCAGGGTCTGCAGCATCTCGGCGACACCGCCGCCCTTGGCGGTGGAATTGATGTTCCACACGATGCGGCCGGCCAGTAGTGGTACCGCACGTTCGGCCACCGCGCGCAGGTGCTCGACGCGGTCAGGGGCCAGCGCCCTTGCCAAGAGGCCCAGCGACACCCGCTTGACGGCGACCTGTTCGAGGCCCTCCACCTCCGGCGGCGTCAACCGGGGAAGAACGGTCTCGTCCGCCGCTGCTGCTATGGCGTCCATCTCGGCGGTCATCGCGCGCGTCCTTGCTGCATCATCCCAGCCTCCATGTCGAATCTCAGCGAATCAAGAGCACAACGAAAGAAAACCCACACAATTATCCCGTTTCACCTGCAATTCGGTGCCCGGTCGATCCGATCGCTACGTCCCTGGCCTCGGCCCGCTTGCCACCAACACGGTGTAAGCGGGGACGACCAACGCCGAACCGGCTTCTGCCGCCCATCCCATCGCCGGCCGACCGTCCGCGCTGCGGGTGTCCACCAGGAACGTGAAGCGTTGACCCGGCGCGCCCGGTGTCACGAACCCGGACTCCTGCGCGCCAGCATTGAGCACCACGAGCACGTCGCCGTCCGGGAGTTCGGCGCTGCGACCGCGGAGCAGGTAGGCGATGAAGTGGTTGGTCGAATCGTTCCAGCCATCCCCGGCCATCGGCTTGCCCACCGCGTCGAACCACGCGATGTCCGGCGGATCGCCGGAGCCGGTGAGAAACTCCGGCCTGCGCAGGGTGCGGTAGGAACGGTTCAGTGCAATGAGGTGACGGGTGAACTCGGTGAATTCCTGCCCGTTCTTGACAGACCATTCGTACCAAGATATTTCGTTGTCCTGGCAGTAGGAGTTGTTGTTGCCGTGCTGCGTGCGACAGCACTCGTCGCCGCCGAGGATCATCGGCACCCCCTGGGACAGCAACAGCGTCGCCATCAGGTTCCGCTGCTGCCGGGAACGCCAGGAGAGCACCTGCTCGTCGTCGGTGGGGCCCTCGATCCCGAAGTTGTCCGCCCGATCGTCGGAGATGCCGTCCCGGTTGTTCTCGCCGTTGGCCTCGTTGTGCTTGCGCTCGTAGGTCACCAGGTCGCGCAACGTCTTCCCGTCGTGCGAGGTGAGGTAGTTGATCGAGGTGGCGGGACCGCGACGGCCGGCGGCATACAGATCGCTGGACCCGGTCAGCCGATAGCCCAGCGCGGCAACACCTCCACGGCGCCGCCAGAAATCGCGAACGTCATCGCGATAACGGTCGTTCCATTCGGCCCACCCACGCGGGAAACGCCCGGCCTGGTAGGAATCCGGCCGGTTCACATCCCACGGTTCGGCGATCAGCTTGACACGATTGATCACCGGGTCCTGGTACACCAGGTCGAAGAACGCCGACAGGCGGTCGAACGACCCGGTGTCCCGCGCCAACGTGGTGGCCAGGTCGAAACGGAACCCGTCCACGTGCATCTCGGTCACCCAGTAGCGCAGCGAATCCATGATCAGCCGCAGCACCTCCCGCCGGTCCACATTCAGCGTATTCCCGGTCCCGGTGCTGTCGACGTATGTGGAGGGGTCGTCCGCATCCAGCCGGTAGTACTTCTCGTTCGCCAGTCCACGGAACGCGATCGGCGGCTCACCGGCCTCGCCCTCGGCGGTGTGGTTGTAGACCACGTCGAGGATCACTTCCAGCCCGGCACGGTGCAGGGCCTTGACCATCTCCTTGAACTGGACGACCTGACTGGCCGCGACCGTGCCCGAACGATAGCCCGCGTGTGGGGCGAAGAAGCCGAGAGTCGAATAGCCCCAATAGTTCGTCAGCCCGAGATCGAGCAACCGCTGCTCGGTGAGCGACTGGTGGACGGGCAACAATTCGACCGCGGTGACGCCCAGCCCCAGCAGGTGATCCAGCACCGCCGGACTGGCCAGGCCCAGGTACGTGCCGCGCAGCTCCGGATCGACCCCGGGGTGCCGTTGGCTGATTCCCTTGACGTGGGTCTCGTACAGCACGGTCTGCGACCAGGGCATGTCCGGCGGGCGGTCGTAGCCCCAGTCGAACCAGGGGTCGACCACCAGCGACTGCGCCGCCCGCGGTGCGGTGAGTTCCATGGCCTGGGCGTAGGGGTCCACCAGCAACCGGTGCTGGTCGAAGAACAGGCCACGCTCCGGCGCCCACGGCCCGTCGGCCCGGTACGCATATCGCTGCCCCGGGCCGACATCCGGCACCGTCGCCGTCCAGATGTCGTTCTCCATGGCCAGCGGGATCCGCCGTTCCCCGCCACGATCGTCCAGCAGGCAGAGTTGCACCTCGCCGCCGTACGCCGCGGCGCTGGAGAACACGGCGAACCTGGTCTCCGAGCCGTTCCACACTGCCCCGAGCACCATATCGATCACTTTCGTCGATCACTTCGTCAATGCGTGGACAGGCGGGTGGAGCGCATCCCTGGGTGATGGCCCTGTCATCGCCCGGGTGATGAATCGCCCCGGCCCACGGTCGTGAACCGTGGGCCGGTGGGTGTTGCGTCTGATGTCAGGGGAATGTTCGCCCGTCACCGATGCTGCGTGGGTCAGACCGCCATGCCGCCGTTGACGTCGACGATGTGGCCGGTGATGAAGTCGGCGTCGGCGGAGCACAGGAACGCCACGGTGCCGGCGATGTCGGAGGGCAGACCGGCCCGCCCGATCGGGTTCTTGGCCATCACGGCCTGCGCGGCCTCGGGCATCGCGGCGGTCATCTCGGTGGCGATGAACCCGGGACGGATCCCGTTCACCGTGGTCCCGAAGCGGGCCAGTTCCAGCGCACCGGAACGGACCATCCCGACGATGCCGGCCTTGGAGGCGATGTAGTTCATCTGCCCCAGGTTGCCGGCCTTGGCCACCACGGACGAGGTCAGCACCACCCGGCCGGCGCCTTCACCGCGCAGGTACGGCGCGCAGAACCGCAGCCCGTTGAACAC
>DASQFG010000091.1:0-2571 GCA_035633315.1 Nakamurella sp.
ACGCGTGGTACAGACTGGGCCGGTGTCCGATCCACCGTCGGTTCCGCCGTCCGGCCCCGCCGGCACACAGGCCGCAACCCTGGTCGCCGCAGCGCAGGCGGGCTCGATCCGGGCCACCGCCCGCCTGCTGACGGCGATCGAGGCCGGTGGCGCCCGCGCCGCGGCGGTCGCGGCGACACTGGCCGGTCTGCCCAGGCGGGCAACGATCGTCGGGCTGACCGGGCCGCCCGGGGTGGGCAAGTCCACCCTGGGGACCGCGCTGATCTCGCGGTACCGGAAGCAGGGACTGCGGGTCGCCGTGCTGGCGGTCGACCCGTCCAGCCCGTTCAGTGGTGGTGCGCTGCTGGGTGATCGGGTGCGGATGGCCGAGCACAGCACCGATCCCGGGGTGTTCATCCGGTCGATGTCCACCCGCGGGCATCTCGGCGGCCTGTCGGCGGCGGCGCCGGGCGCCGCCGACCTGTTCTCCGCCATCGGGTTCGACGTGCTGGTGGTGGAAACCGTCGGCGTCGGCCAGAACGAGGTCGCGGTGATGCGCCTGGCGGACACCGTGGTGCTGGTGCTCGCGCCCGGGATGGGCGACGGCATCCAGGCCGCAAAGGCCGGTGTGCTGGAGATCGCGGATGTTCTGGTGGTCAACAAGTCCGACCGGGAGGGCGCGTCCAGCACGGTCCGTGACCTGAAGGGCATGGTCGCGCTGGGCAGATCCGGTACCGCGGGACCCGAGCACTGGCGGGTTCCGGTGCTGTCCACCATCGCCGCCGAGAACGCACCAGGGTCGGCCGGGCCCGCTGGGATCGACGAACTGCTGGCCGCCGT
The DNA here is from genome assembly GCA_035633315.1 of Nakamurella sp. Taxonomy (GTDB): domain Bacteria; phylum Actinomycetota; class Actinomycetes; order Mycobacteriales; family Nakamurellaceae; genus Nakamurella. Next base: position 820 of record DASQFG010000091.1, read on the forward strand.
GACCAGCCATGACCAGTTCCTCACCACCCACGGCGGAGCCGCCCTGCGGCGGCAGCAGCGTGCCGAGGTGGCCGTGGAAGCCGTTGTACTGGAACGCATTCACGGGGTGCTGGAGTCCGCGGCGGGCCGGGCGCACTTGGCGGCTGCGGCGCACGTGGTGGCCGGCGGGGCGACCGACCACCACCAGGGCGCGGTGGAACTGCTGGCCTGGCTGGCCGGGGAGGTGGCCGCCGACGGCTAGCCCCGGCTGGGCCAAGGGGGGCTAGCGTCGGGGCCATGGCCGACACCATCGTCGCCAGCAACGTGGTCAAGAGATACGGGGATCTCGCCGCCGTCGACGACGTGTCCATCAGCGTCGGTCAGGGGGAGTTCTTCGGCATTCTCGGGCCGAACGGCGCTGGCAAGACCACCCTTTTGGAGATCATCGAAGGGTTGCGGGAGGCAGACTCCGGCACCGTCCGGGTGCTCGGCCAACCCGCCTGGCCACGGAACCCCAAGCTGCTGAACAGGATCGGCGTTCAGCTGCAGGCGACGTCGTACTTCGAACGGCTGACCGCCCGCGAACAACTCGCCACCTTCGCCGCGCTGTACAACACACCACCTGAGCGGGTCGACGAGATGTTCGAGCTGGTCGCGCTCACCGACAAGGCCTCGACCCGGGCCGAGAAGCTCTCCGGCGGCCAGGCTCAGCGGCTGTCCATCGCCTGCGCGCTGATCCACGACCCGGAGATCGTGTTCCTGGACGAACCATCAGCGGCCCTGGACCCGCAGGCCAGACGGAATCTGTGGGATGTGTTGCGGGCCATCAACGATCGCGGCAAGACCGTGGTGCTCACCACCCACTACATGGACGAGGCCGAGTCACTCTGTGACCGGGTCGCGATCATGGACAACGGCAAGATCCTCCAACTCGGGCCACCCGCGGAACTGGTCCGCGAACTGGATGCGCCCACTCGGATCTCGGTGGAGGCGGCGGCGCTGACGGTCGAGGCGGCCGCGGCCATCGACGGGGCCGAGGAGGTCAGCGCCGACGCGGTCTCCACCATCATCGCCACCCGTCGCCCGGCGCCGGTGCTGGCCGCGCTGGCCGACCTGGACGCGCTGGCGGGCCTGCAGGTGCGCGGCGGCACCCTGGAGGACGTCTTCCTGGCGCTCACCGGACGGGAGTACCGCGCATGAGGGCGTTCTGGAGCCTGTCCATGGCGATGCTCAAGGGCTTCTACCGGGACAAGGTCAGCCTGTTCTTCACGATCCTTTTCCCGCTGTTCTTCATCGTCATCTTCGGCACGATCTTCGCCAATGACAACGCAGCGCGGCCCAAGGTCATCGAAGTCGGCGCGGTCCCACTCATCGACACCCTGCCGCCGGAGGCGAGGGCCGAATTCGATCGGGTGATCAACCTGGTGCCCGGTACCACCCTGGACGCCGCCCTGGAGGAGGTGCAGAAGGGCGACGCGGGCGCGGCCGTCGAGCAACAGCAGAACACCCTGGTGCTGCACTACACCTCCGCCGACCCGGTCGTCGCCGGCACCGTGCAGGGCACCTTCGCGGCCTTCGTCGACCAGACCAACATCCAGCTCTCCGGGGTCCCGCCCACCTACACGCTGCAGACAGCGCAGGTGGAAGACGAGTCGCTGCAACCGATCCAGTACATCGCGCCGGGCATGATCGGCTACGGCATCGCGGTCGGCGCGGTGTTCGGCGCCGCGCTGACGTTGATCACCTGGCGGGAGAAGAAGCTGCTGCGCCGGC
>DASQFG010000092.1:0-3211 GCA_035633315.1 Nakamurella sp.
CGGCGTGGCGGTCACCGAACCCGACGGAGGTCTGTCGGTGGTGTTCACCCGGGAGGGCAAACTGCTCCGCTATTCACCCCGCCGGCTGGCCGAGGTGCAGACCGTGCATGCGATGACGGTGCACCGCAGTCAGGGCAGCCAATTCGAGCGCGTGACGTTTCTGCTTCCCGAGGTGGACTCTGCGCTGTCGACCCGGGAATTGCTGTACACGGCTCTGACCCGCGCGGAGTCCTTCGTCCGGCTGGTGGGCAGCGAAGCGGAACTGCGTGCGGCCATCTCCCGCCCCGCGGCTCGGGCGAGCGGGTTGCGGCTCCGCTTGGCGGAGCGGTAGGCCGTGCCGAACTTCGACGTGCACCACCGTAGCGCCCAGAACCTCGAAAACGAGGTTGTTACCTCACAATCTCTCACCGCCCCGCGACGCGATCGCTGCGGCGCGGGCCTGGGTGCGCGGCGAGATCACCGTCGGCCCGGCCCGCGCTAGCTAGCGCGAACCCCACGCGGGTGCGCCGTCCGAGGTTCCTGCGGAACCGATACCCATCTGAAGCAGTCCGGTGCCGTCGGTGTTGATCACCCAGATCTGGGTGTCGGAGGTGCCGGCGGCGTTGTTCCGGTTGCTCTTGAACGCGATCTGCGTCCCGTCCGGAGAGATCGACGGGTCCTGGTCGTAGGCCGTCCCGTCGGTGATGGGGACGAGGCCGGTGCCGTCGGACTGCACGGTGAGGATCTGCGCGGAATTGCCGCCCACATTCGCGCGGCGGAAGACGATGGTCTTGCCGTCCGGTGCGAATGTGGCGTCGGCGTCGTTCGCGCCGCCCGGCAGGGTGATCTGCTTGGGTATCCCGCTGCCGTCGACCGGCTGGATGTACAGCGCCCCGCCGTTGGCAGCCGAGTCCTGGGATCCCCAGTAGAGCAACGTCTTTCCGTCCGGTGAGAAGGCGATGTCATCGATGTGGGTGATGCCCGGGTTGAGGGTGCTGCGCAGAGTGCCGTCGACGTTCACCAGATGCAGCTCGGTCGCGCCGTCCCCGTTCACGCAGACGAGCGCCAGTTCGCTGGTGTCGACCGGGTTCCAGGCGGGGCGCAGGATCGTCTCGCAACCCGCAGGCGGAGAGGCGAATAGGTCCCGGTCGCCGAGGCCGTCAACGGCCATTGTTCGTAATTGATTCTCCGGTCCGGACTGGACGTAGACGACGGAGCCTCGGTCCGGCGACAAGATCGGGAACTGCGGCCCCGGCGTGCCGTTGGTCAGCTTCTTCCCGAGAGCGCCGGTGGTGGTGTCGATCTGGTACATGTCCGCCGTGCCGTTGGCGATCCGGGTGGCGAGCAGGACGGTGGTGGGCAGCGACGCCGCGTGCGGCAGGCCCAGCACGGCGACCGGCTTGCCGGATGAGGAAACCGAGCTGCTGCTGGCAGCCGCACTGCTGCTGGCCGCCGGGCTACTGCTGGTGGCTGCGCCGCCACTGGACGCGGCCGTGCTGCTCGAGGGAGCGGACGAGCTGGCGACGGCCGCGGTCGGGGCGGGCGCCGGGTTGGCGGTGCCGCCGACGCCGGCGCAGCCGCTCACCGCGGCAAGGACCAACACCGCACCGGCACTCGCCCCGATCAGGCTGAGATGAGGACGCGTGCGGCCGGAGGTGGCCGGATGCCGGGTCGTGGTGCGACACTCCGGAGTAGTTCCCGGTCCGCCGGGGGCTGTCCCGAAGGGTCGACGAGATCGCTGATGCTCGTCGCCCGGCAGCCCAGCAGTCCCGCCAGTGCCGAGCTCTGGTCCCATCACGCACCATCCCCTGTCCCGACGATCGCTCGTCCGTTGGCCGCCGGCCGGTGACACGGCCACCCGCAATCGTTCGGCGCTGATGTCGTCCCCATCGCCCGGGCGACCCGCATGTGATCGTCTTCCCGGCCGCAGGTCCGGAGTCCATCAACCCCGGTGATGATGCGTACCGGCCGCGGATTCTCATTGCACGGCGAGCCATCGCGCAAACGACGGATTCGACAGGCAGGCGGGTGACCGCTTCTTGCGCACCAGGTCGATCGCATCGCCGCTGGGCATCCCGGCCAGCATGAGCGCCCGGCACACCACCAGACTCGACCGGTTGAGGCCCGCCTGGCAATGTACGAGAGTGGGCGCCCAGTCGCGGCTGTCATTGACCCATCGAGCGAGGCTGTCGACCTGGTCGAAGGCCTGATCGGTGCTGTCGTACATCCGCATGATCAGCGAACTCTGCAGTTCGTGATGGACGGTGTACCCCTCCCAGGGGTACAGCGACACCAGATGCTTGATGAAGGTGGGCAGTACCAGTCCGTCTTCACATCCGCCCAACCACAGGTTGGGAACGATTTCGCTCATGAACGGCACATCGAAGGGCATCAGGCCGTGCGCGGAAACGCCCACCATGTGCTGGGTCATGGGATCGAATTCGATATCGATCCTGGTCGGGTCCACTCTCACCGGTCGCGCCTCCTTCGGATGCCAGGGTAACCGCGGTGGCCGCGCATGCGCCCGGTCCACCCCGAAATCGCCCTTCGGATTTCGGGGTGGACCGTCGACACCGGGGCCGGTGTGCTGCCGGCGGCGGTGTTGCCAGTGCCACGGCGTAAACCCGGACGGGCACCCGCCAGCGGATGATGCGGCTGCCGAGATCACGGCGCCGGTACCCCGCCGATGAGTGCGGTGAGGGCCACGATCGCACGCGCGAGCGCCCAGAGCGCAAGTCCCGGTGGCAGTCGCCAGCCGATCAGCCCGTTTGGCCGCGGGCCCTGCCTCACCACATGAGGATGGCCGCTTGGGGCGGCCAGTTCGCTCCCGTGGCGCGGCGAGCGTCACGCGACCCGCACAAGTGGCCTGTTGATGCGACAGTCGCCCCCGAGTGCCGTCGCCAGCGCAGATGATCTTCGCCTACGGCGCCGACCACTGGTTTGGTGCCTCGATCGCAGTTCTCCGTAGCCCACCAGATCACCGGCGCCGACGCGTGGACGGCCGCGTTCGTACTGATGGCACCGGCCGTGGTCCTCACCCGAGTCGCGGTGACGGCGGTCGTCGCGACCCGGACCCGTCGTCCTACCGTCCCGACAGCTTCCGTCGTGACCGTGTGAGGCCGGTCAGCGCCGGCGTGCCCGACGGGTTGTACCGGGCGGTGGCCCCGCCGGAGTGGGGGGTTGCCCGTGCAGCGACGCCCGGTCGACCTCGATACCAACCACGCGGGCAATA
>DASQFG010000093.1:0-1614 GCA_035633315.1 Nakamurella sp.
GGCATCGACAATGCCGCCTATTACCGGCTGGTCGACGACGACAAGCGCTACTACATGGACTACACCGGCACCGGGAACTCCTTCAACGTCCGGCATCCCCATTCGTTGCAGCTCATCATGGATTCGCTGCGCTACTGGGTAATCGACATGCACGTCGACGGTTTCCGTTTCGACCTGGCGGCCACCCTGGCCCGGGAGTTCTACGACGTGGACCGGCTGTCGACGTTCTTCGAACTCGTGCAGCAGGACCCGGTGGTCTCCCAGGTGAAGTTGATCGCCGAGCCGTGGGACATCGGTCCCGGCGGTTACCAGGTGGGCAATTTCCCGCCGCAGTGGACCGAGTGGAACGGCAAGTACCGGGACACGGTCCGCGATTTCTGGCGCGGCGAACCGGCCACCCTCGGCGAGTACGCCTCCCGGCTGACCGGGTCGGCCGACCTGTACGAGACGTCCGGACGCCGCCCGGTGGCGTCGATCAACTTCGTGATCGCGCACGACGGGTTCACCCTCAATGACCTGGTCTCCTACAACCACAAGCACAACCAGGCCAACGGTGAGGACAACAACGACGGGGAGTCACACAACCGCTCGTGGAACTGCGGGGCGGAAGGACCGACCGACGACCAGGTGGTGAATGCGCTGCGGGCCAGGCAGAAGCGCAATTTCCTGGCGACCCTCCTGCTGTCCCAGGGTGTTCCGATGATCGCCCACGGGGACGAGCTGGGCCGCACGCAGCTGGGCAACAACAACACCTACTGCCAGGACTCCGAACTCACCTGGATCCATTGGCAGGAGGCGGACGAGGCACTGATCGAATTCACCGCATCGGTTGCTCGGTTGCGCCGGCAGCACCCGACCTTCCGTCGCCGCAGGTTCTTCGACGGTCGGCCGGTCAGTCGCGGTGCCGGCGAGCCGCTGCCCGACATCGTCTGGACGACGCCAGGCGGGCAGCTCATGAAGCCGGAGGACTGGGACGCCGGCTTCGGCCGCTCGATCGGGATGTTCCTCAACGGCAACGGCATCCGGGGCATGGACACCCGCGGCTCCCGGGTGGTCGACGATTCGTTCCTGTTGCTGTTCAATGCGCATGACGAGGCGCTGGACTGGACGCTGCCGCCGGAGGAGTTCGCGCCGGCCTGGCGGTTGGTGATCGACACCGCCGGGGTCCCCGAACACGTCGATTCGATTCCCGGTGGCACTTCCGTGCGGGTGGTGGACAAGGGCATGGTGGTGCTGCAGGCGCTGGCCTCGGCCGGCGAGGAGGCGAGTCCGGGCGGCGCGGCCGCGTCGGTGCCCACCATCGCGCCGGTTCCGGTGTCGATGCGGCCGGATGCGCAGGCCGGCCACGCGCCCGAACGGCGGCCCGAAGCGGCCGACCCGGCGGTGGCACCCGACACAGCTGAGGCGGATACGAACGGGGCCGACACCGCCGCGGCATCCGAGGCGTCAACCGAGGCCGATCAGGGTACTGAGCCACCGGCGCCGGCCAAGCCGGCGCGGGCGCCGCGAACCCGTCGCCCCAAGAAGAATTAGCCCGGAGCAAGCAGGCAGCAGAGCCGGCAGGGAAGGCAGTCGTGAAGGTCCCCCACTCGACGTATCGGCTGCAGGTGACGA
>DASQFG010000094.1:0-2404 GCA_035633315.1 Nakamurella sp.
CGGGCCGGCGCCTACGCCGACGGCGCCCGCGACGGTGCGCCTAACGCGATCCAGGTCGCCGACCGGTGGAACCTGTGGGACAACCTGTGCCAGCACGTGGAACGACTGGTCGCTGCGCACCATGCCTGCCCGAGCCGGTCGTCCCGGCCCTGGACACCGGACCTGACCCGTTCGTCTCGGTCGTGCCGCTGTGGCCAGACACTGTGCGGATCAATAACACCAGGGAGCGGTATGACCACACCCACGACCTACGGGAGCGGGGTCTGTCGATGCGGGCGATCGCCCGCAAACTTGATCTGAACTTCAAGACCGTGCGCCGCTACAAACGCGCCGACAATGTCGAGACGCTGCTGGCCGGCGGCTTGCGGGCCAGCTGTTTTGCGTCTGACTTCGTGAGTAAGACCCGCCTTGGAAATACCCAACCAGCCAGGTCGATTCCAGCAAGATCATCGATCGAGGAGGTTGGGCAGCATGGGAGTGGATCCGAGTGGTGCGGGGCGGCGTCGACGGCGGTTGGCGCCGAGCGAGAAGTACGAGTTGTACCTGGAGGTGTTGACCGGGCAGGCGACGCAGCGGGAGGCGGCCGAGCGGTGGAAGGTCGACCGTTCCACGGTCGTGCACATTTGTCGGGTTGCCAAGCAGGGTGCGTTGGACGCGTTGGCTGCATCGGTGCCGGGCCGACCAGGCCAGACCGGGGAACAGGCGGCGGTGGCCGCGGCCCGGGAAGAGATCGAGCGACTCCGGGCGACGGTCACCGAACAGGCCGTGGTCATCCACCTCGCGGAGGGAAAAGCACGTTGGGACTGAGCGCCGGCCCGGTCCCGTCCAGGGTGGACGCGTGCGTCAAGGCCGGCCTGCTGGACCTGGTAGACCACGCCATCAACGCGGGGTGGTCACCGCGGCGGGCGGCCGCCAGGCTCGGCATCGACGACTCCCGGCTGGCCCGCTGGCAGCACCGGAGGGACCGGGGTGAGCTGACCGACCGGGTCCCGGGCGGTGCCCCGCTGCACGGCCTGCTGGCCGCCGAACGGGCCGCGATCCTGGAGTTGTTCACCGCGTGGGGCCAGATCGACCGGTCGCACCGCAAGCTCGCGCACCGTGGGTCCCGGCTCGACCTGGTGCACGTGTCGGAGTCAACTGTGTTGCGGGTGCTGGCCGCGGAAGGAATTGCCCTGCCGGGGAATCCACGCCGCGACCCGATCCCCAGGACGCCGTGGCCGGACTGGTTGGAATGGAAACCGAACCGCATCTGGGCCTACGACTTCACCCATTTCACCCGGGCCCGGCGGGCGGCGATCGCGATCCTGGACATGGTGTCCCGCAAGTGGCTCACCACCCTGGTCGCGGCCGAGGAATCCTCCACCCAGGTCGAGGTCGCGTTCACCGCCGCCCTGGACGCTGAGGGCATGTCCGAGGCGGCCGAGCGGTGGGCCAGCCCGGAACTGCAGGCGGCGTTGAACGCTCGGGACGACGACCGGTTGGCCGAACTCGTCACCACCGGCGAGGTGCCGCTATTGCTGGCGGTCAGCGACAACGGCCCGCAGATGCGGTCCTACAGCACCCGTGAGTTCATGGCCGCGCTGGCCATCGCGCAGCAGTTCGGTCGCCCGTCGACGCCGACCGACCAGGCCTGGATCGAGACCCTGTTCGGGCACGTGAAGGGCGAGTGGCCGCACCTGGAGAAAATCCGCGACCCCGGCGAACTCGAGCTCGAACTCGAACGGACACGCCTGGAATACAACGCTGTGAGGTTGCACGCAGCGATCGGGTACGTGACGCCCGATGACGAACACGAGGGCCGAGGCCACGCGATCCGCCAAGCCCGCCGCGACGGACTGAACCAGGCCCGCCACAACCGCATCAACTATCGTCGAACACAACGACAGGCCGCGCCATGAGGACAAGATCACTGGTGGTTGGGTATTTCCACCCGATCTTTCTCACGAACTCAGACACACCTCACCAGCGTGCTGGATCCGTTCAAGCCCTACCTCCACGAACGGTTGGCCGGCGGCCAACGAAATGCCACCGTGCTGCTCGATGAGATCACCGAGCGGGGATACACCCGCGGTTACAACACACTTCGCCGCTACCTGCGGCCGCTACGCCACATCGAGACAGGCGCGCTCGCGGCGCTGTCGCCGCTCCCGGGACGGCCGGCGATGCGGCAGGTCGCCGGTTGGATCACCGGTCTCCCGGGACGCCTCGACCCGGCCGATGCAGGGCGTCTCAATCTGATTCAGGTCTCGTCCACGTACCGCAACATCGGCCCCAGCACGAGTCGCTGGTCAATCTCAGGGAGATTCATCCCAGGAATACTCGCATGGGAGGTTCCTACTAGTGTCCTGCGCCGGAAATTCGTTGTGATGTTGTAGAATTGAGGTATGACTGGAAAGCCAAAAGC
>DASQFG010000095.1:0-3421 GCA_035633315.1 Nakamurella sp.
CGGAAGATGATCGCGTTGCGTGTCTTGGCCGCACAGATCGCCTTGAACAGCACCGTCGAAGTGGGGTTGGTGATCGGGGTGATCGCGACGATGACGCCCACCGGCTCGGCGATGTACTCCAGGCCGTTCTCCGGGTCGGAGTCGATCACCCCGACGCTCTTCTTGCCCTTGAGGTAGTCGTTGAGGAACTCCGTGGCCACGAAGTTCTTGATCACCTTGTCCTCGAAGACGCCGAACTTCGTTTCGGTGACCGCCAGCCTGGCCAGCTCGCCGGTCGCTTTCAGTCCGGCCCTGACCATCGCATCGACGATGTGATCGACGGCGGCCTGGTCCAACTCGCGGAAAGCCTCAGCTGCGCTTCGCGCCTTCTCGACGTGGGCGTCGACGACCTCACGGACATCGTCGGAGATCGTGATGGTGTCGGTCACTGCGCTCGCTGCCATGGTCCGTCCAAGCTCTCAGCGTGGCCGACGCGGCCAGCACGACAAGCCGGCCCGGGGCGCGGCCTCGGACCTCCATTCCATCCGAACCGGACGGTGAACGTCAGGGCCGGAAGTCCCATCGCCCCGGGCAGACGGGCCCGGCACAGGTCCAAAGGCCCGCAGATCCGACCGTTTGCCTCTAACCGCGACGGGTGGCTCACCGTACCGTCGGCCGCAGCCCGACAACGTGCTGCCCCGACGCGCGCAGCTCGCCGGGGCAGCACAACCAGGACAGCGCAGACAAAGACGGTGGAGGCTCGACGTGGGCGCACGAACCCCGATGAGCGTGCAGGACGCGCTGTGGCTGACGATGGACCGGCCGAACAATCTGATGATCATCGACGGCGTGCTGATCATGGCGACGAACCCCGGCTACGACGCGGTGCTGGACGTCGCCCGGACCCGGATCACCGGACGGTTCCCGGTGTACCACCGCAAGCCGGTCCGGTCGGGCGGAGGCTGGGCGTGGATGGACGACCCGGCCTTCGATCTGACCAGACATGTCAAGCGAGTCCGGTTGCCGCGGCCCTGCAATATCCTTGCGCTGCAACGCTTCATGTCCGAGCAGCGGGCGAAGTCGCTGCCGCGCACCCGGCCGTTGTGGGTGATGTTCCTGGTCGAGGGGGTGCATCTGGAGGACGGCACTGTCGGCAGCGCGGTCGTCATCCGCACCCACCACGCCATCGCCGACGGGGTCCGGCTGACCCAGGTGATGCTCAGCATGTGCGACTCCGACCACGCCGCAGTGGAAGCCGTGGTGTCCCGGCGGGGTGGTGTCGAATCCCCGTCCTGGGTGCCGATTCCACTGCCGGCACCGGTGTCCAGTGGGATAGAGACAGTTATTGAGTCCGCATTGGACTCTGCCGCCGACAGCATCAGAACGGTCGGCGGCGAACTCCGGGACGTGATGAACGCCGCCGGCAGCACCGCCCTCGGTCTGGCCGGCACAGTGGCCGGTGTCGCCGGCCGCGCCGTGTCCGATCCGGTCGGCACGACGGCGGAACTCCCGGCGGCGCTGGCGGCGGCGCGCGACGCGGCACTGGAGGCGGTCCGCTCCGGCGCCAGCACGGTGCACGACGGCCTGCAGTCGGTCGCGCACCCCGGTCGGCTGGCGAACGCCGTGCGGCTGCTGGGCAGCAAGGACAACAGGGTGGTCAACGCCGTCGCGTCGGTGACCAAACTGGTGCTGTCCGACAGCCCCGACACGGTGTGGTCCGGCGAGCTCGGCGTCAGCAAGACCATCGCGTGGTCAGCTCCGATGTCACTGGCCGACGTCAAGGCGATCAGCCGGAGTCAGGACGCCACCGTCAACGACGTCTTGCTGGCGGCCATGGCCGGCGGTGTCCGTCGCTACCTCGATCTGCACGGCGCTCCGGTCGGCGAGATCCAGTGGCTGGTGCCGGTGAACCTCAAGCCGTTCGCCGACAACCTGCCGGCCGAACTCGGCAACTACTTCTCGCTGGTCATGCTCCCGATGCCGCTGGACGAACCCGACGCCCGGGACCGTATCCGGCAGATGAAGGCGCAGATGGCGCGGATCAAATACTCCGACGAAGCAGTCATCACTTTCACCCTGCAGCGCTTCATGTCCATGTCGCCGGGCCAGGTCCAGTTCCATCTGACCAACTTCTTCGCGAACAAGACCGTCGGCGTGCTGACGAATGTGCCTGGGCCGCAAGGTTTGCTGCGTTTCGGCGGGAGTCCGGTGGTGCAGATCATCGGCTTCGCACCGTGTTCGGGCAGCAACCCGATGGCCGCCACGATTTTCAGTTACAACGGCACGGTGACCATTGGCTTCGCCACGGACACCGGGCTGCTTCCGGACCCCGAGGTCCTGGTCGGATTCGTGATGCAGGAGGCGGCGGCCATGCAGTCGCTGGTGCCGCAGGCGCAGCGCCGGGCCCCGAAGGCTGTCGCCGCCGGCACATCCAAGCCGCGGGCGACGAGGCGCCGCCCGACGCCGAAGATCAGCTGAGCCTGCTCTGCAGGAAGGTGCCCTCCTGGGTGGAGACCTTGGTGGCTTGGTCGGCCGCGAAACCGCCGGCCATCCCGCCGACGAACGGCACGGTCACCTTGACCTCGCCGTCGACGGCGTACTCCACCCCGCCAGGGACCTCGCGCAGCGTCATGGAGCCCTTGAGGTGCACCGGTGCGCCCTCGACCTTGATCTCGAAGGTGCCGTCGTGGCCGCTGTCGGCCGGTGTCCAGACGTCGACCTGGTCGTAGACGTTGGTCGGCGACATGATCTTCGTCATGAACCCGGGAAGGTCGAGCGCGACCTTGCGGCGCGCGTGGATGCGATGCCCCGCAGCGTGTTCCGTTGTTTCGACGGTGACCTCGGTGTTGCCCAGCGAGTCGTATTTCTCTGTCGTCACGGCCTCGTCGACCATCGCGTCGTAGGCCTTGGCCAGGTCGGTCGCCAGCAGCGTCGTGGTGTGGAACTTCGCCATGTCCCGGCCCTCCGGGTGGTCCGTCGGTCGTGCTTGTCCGTGCTTGCCTGAGGCCGGCCGGGCTTGTCCGTGCTTGCCTGAGGCCGGTCCTGCTTCCCACCCTGGCACCCGGTGCCGGTCCCGGCCCTCGCGGAGCGGTCGCCGGTGACGAATCACTCACCGAGCAGCCACACTGGTGGGATGCGCCGAGCCTTCGCCCATCGGGCCGAGCTCGTCATGGACAGCGACGGCGACACCAGCTCACCCGGCGGGGCGATCACGGTCGCTCTGTGCGGACACTGGGACCACCAGCCACCCTGCCCACTGGCGCCGCACCACACGAGTGCCGCCCGTGTCGGCGATGTGGTGCACATCAGGGTCCTGTTCGCCGCCGAACCCGAACGGGCGGACGAAGTCCGTCGGCGCATCGACGACGCGCTGCGGGGTGGTGCGCAGCGGGGCCCGGACGGTGTCCTGACCCGGTGGTCCGTGCTCGCCAGCGGCAACTCC
>DASQFG010000096.1:0-1877 GCA_035633315.1 Nakamurella sp.
GGTGATCGCGCTCTGGGTGCACACGTCGCGAACCATCTTCGGCCGCATCGCACCGATCATGCGGGTGGTCCGCGACGCCGCCGCCGGGGACCCCGACATGGCCGAGCAGTGGGCGACCAACGAGCAGCAACGGGACACCGCTTACCGGCTACTAGCGCAACTACTCGCGGACCGAGGCGCGCTGCAACCGGAAATCTCGGTCGACGAGGCCACCGACCGCATCTTCGCGCTGATGAGTATCGAGCTGTATCTGCTGCTGACGACCGCCCGCGGCTGGGCCCCGGAACGCTGGGAACGCTGGACCACCGCGACCCTCGGCGCCACACTGCTCCGATAAGCCCGTTCGGCCGCGATCAACGGTCAACGGTCAGCATCGACGACCCTGTCCATCACGTGATCAGAAACCCGTGCCGCTGAGTGGGACGGTGACAGCCCCGATCAGGGCTGATGGGCGTGCGCACCCCGCGCTCGGCACGGCGATCGGGCTCTGGCAGTCGCAGGTCGGCCCATCTCGGCCGTGGCTGCCCGAGAGGGGTTCCGCACCAACACCTTTTTCACGGTCGAGAGAAGTCGCCGCCGACTGCGGTGATCCCTCGCCCATTCCCCGATCGAGAGGCTCGGGCCTGTAAGGAGGTCCGACTGACGAGCATACGAAGGAGATGTACACCATGCCGACAACATTCCGGGAATATCTCAGTGACAGACTGCTCCGCGCCGGATCGGAAAGGGCACTGGAGAGCCGCGAGTTGGAACAAGGAATTGCGACCGAATCGGTCGACAGCCCCGGCTATGCCACCGCCGCACGCGCGGTGAATGCCGCGAAACGGATCGAGTCCGCCGTCCTGTGGCTCGGCTGGCGGCTGCACCCGCGCACCTTCTCGGTCGACCGGACTTCCGCGCTCGACTGAGCCGGACGGGCCGGCTCAGCCACCGGCCGGCCCGGCAGCGACCGGCAGCGGTTCCCGATCGGCCACAGTCTGCTGGCGCGGGAGCACCTGTGCGGGCCGCGGCTGTCCGGCCAGCTCCCGCGTCAGGCTGCGGGAGGCGATGACCAGGGCCGCGACGGCCGACTGCAGGTCACGGCCCAGGTCGCCGACCGCCAACTCCATCGCAGCGACCACGTCACCCCCGGGCCCGAACACCGGCATGGCAACGCCGCACAATTCGGCCTCCAACTCCCAGCGGGTGATGGCGACGCGGCTCAATCTGGTGACGGCCAGCGCGCGCCGGAGGCGCTCCGGCGACGTCACGGTGTGCGGGGTGTACGCGCGCAGGCCCTGCAGGATCGTCAGCTCCACGGTGTGCGGCGAGGAGAACGCCAGCAGCACGCGGCCCAGCGCGGTGGCGTGCGACGGCAGGGTCGCCGCCGGCACGAACGACGTCGCCGGCCTGGATCCCGGCAGCTTCTCGATGTAGGCCACCTCGAGCTCGCGCAGCACCCCGAGCCGGGCGCGGCTCGTGGTCGCGGCGGACAGGTCCTCCAGCACACACGGTCCGCGTTCGGCAACCGCCGGCGGGCAGTCGTCGACGGTGCCGATCATCCGCAGCGGCAGGCCGGCGCGGTACCGACCGTCCTCGGTGCGTTCCAGCAGCCGCCGGCCGGCCAGTTCCGAGGTCAGCCGATGGGCCGTGGAGATCGGCAGCCCGGCCAGCCGGGCTATCTCGGTCAGCGAGTGCTCGCTGCCTTCGGTGAAGGTCAACAGGATCGAGGTGATCTTGCTGGTGACGGACCGCCCCGCTTCTGCACAGTTCCCAGCCACGCGATGCCTCCACAATGGTGTGAAGCGGGTGGCCAGCATGTGCAGCTCGAATGTCCGGCCCGGAAGGCACACCGTAACGCCGCGTCGCCCTCGTTGCCTGGGGCAACCAGGAACCGG
>DASQFG010000097.1:0-5828 GCA_035633315.1 Nakamurella sp.
CTTTCGCCGGGTGCTTTGCCGGCCGTCAGAATCCGGCAGTGCGTACAGCAGTTGGACATTCGTCGCGGACGGCACCCCAACGAATCGGAGTCGACCGCCGCGAGCAGCTACCGTTCCGGACGGAGTCCCACACGGATCTCACCGGCTCCTCGAGGCGCCACCACTGCTCGGCCGCATCCGAACCGTCGAAAGGAAGTCGTTCGTGTCGACGTTCAACGTGCTGGTGGTGTGCACGGCCAACCACTGCCGGTCGCCGATCGCCGAGCAACTGCTCACGGCGGCGGTCGCGGAGCAGTTCGGTGACGACAACTCCTGGAACATCAGTTCCGCGGGCAGCGACGTCGACCGGATCCGCCCGCTGCACAAGTTCGCCGAGGAGGTGCTGCGGGAGCGGGGGGTGCTGATCCCGGGCCATCGGGCGGTGCAGGTCACCCGGGAACAGATCATGGAAGCGGACCTGATCCTCGCGGCCGCCCGCCAGCACCGCGCGTCGGTGGTCACGTTGGCCCCGCCTGCCCTGGGCCGCACCTTCACCATCAGGCAGTTCGCCAGGCTCGTTGACCAGATCGAACCGATCACCGCCGCCGACCCGGTGGAGTTGGGCCTGCAGCTCGTCGACGACGCCAAGTTCGCCCGCGGCATGCTGCAGCCCGTTCCGGTCGAGCAGGACGACGTGGCCGACCCGATCGGACGTCCGCTCACCGTCTTCCGCGAGTGTGCGGATCAGCTCGACGATGCCGTCCGGCGAATCCTGCGGCCATTGCACCTGTCCGCATCGGTCAACGGCTGACCGCGAGCCCGCCGGTGGGCGGGCGAGGAGCCAGGCGCGCGACGACCGATTGATGCCCGGACGAGGCCCGGCTTCGGCAGTGGAACCCCATGCGGGGGCAGTGGAACCCCATGCGGGCCTTCAGACGCCGGATGTCCGAGCTGGTTGCCGAGGCTGACCTGTGGTCACGATCACGGTCGTGACGCCGGCGCAGGACGGACCGACAGTCAATATCACGGAGCGAAGCCATCGTTGCTGATGGCGGCCAGCGCCATCGGTCTACAGGTTGATCACGGCGAGTTTGTTCGTCATGGAGGGCCACCGTGGTGCCGTTGGACCCAGCACATTCACTCACGGCCGGTCACCAATCCTGTCCACACGAATGCGAATGAATGCGGGCGGTCTCGATCGTGCCGGACATGAAGCCGGCAGTGACCTTCGGCCATCACTTCGTGTCTTCGAATTTCCGCTGCGGGCCCAGTTGGGCGTCGTGCGCCGGAACGTGGAGATATCGGTCTGCGTCGATGCTGCCCACACTCCTGCTGCCCGACAAGGACTCTCGGTTACCCGCCGACCGGCGATGCGCGTGGTGGTCGGCAGCGCTGCCCGAACGAGTCGGTGTGAATCTATTCGGTGACCGCACCGCGGATCACCCGCGTGCATCTGCGGATCCTTCGAGTGAGGGCTTTCCTGTTTCGCCATGCCCGATAGCGCGCGAGAGGTACGTTCGGGTCGAGTATTTGCTGCACCCGGCACCGACATATCTTGTTGCGCACAGGGACAATGACCATGAGGAATTCACCAGAACCCCGGGCCACTGCATTTTCGGTGAGATCAGGAATTCGTCTCCGGAAACCCGGCCGTCGCTCCGTCGTCGTGCTGGCCGCGCTCGTACTGGCGATCGGGTCGGCGCCGACCGCGCTGGCGGCACGGCCCGCACCGGAGGCAGCCGTCGCGGTGCCGGCGGCCGGTGTCGAAGGCGCCGGTCACGACTATGCGACGGACGTGTTCGCCGATCCCTGGGACTACTCCAACGCTGAGGACATGCTCCTCGACGGCGGCCCGTCGATGAATGCCGTGAACCCCAGCATCAACGGCGGGCTGGCCTCGATGTGGCTGAGCAACGACGGCTACGTCTCACCGATCTGGGGCGGCTACGGCGGCCCGCTGTTCACCGGCAGGGACGGCGCGAAACCGGGAAGCGCCCTGGACAGCGGCAGGTACCGGACCGTGACGTTCCAGGCGTACTCGGATCGCGACGTCCCAGCCGGACTGATGTGGTTCGACTGCCCGGGCGGCGCCGTCGCCGACAGTTGCGGCGGGGGTATGTCGTTCTGGTTGAAGGCCGGGTGGAACACCTACGTGATGACGCCGGGTGCGTCCGTTTTCGGGGGCTGGCCGGTCAGCTGGGGCGGCAGCATCAACGGCCTGCGGCTGGCGGTCTCCCCCGGGGCCACTGGTACCACCTTCGCGCTCGACTGGTTCCGGTTGGTCGTGCCGCATTCCGGCGCGACGGTGAGCTGGTCAAACCCTGGCGGCGGTCCGGCGGACGTGGTCTGGGACGCCGACGGCAACGACGCCAACAACATCAATGGTCATCAGGACTGGGCAGTGCTCGGTCAGGTGTCCGGAACGTCCGGTTCGGTCGACCTGTCTGTCCTCCCGCCTGGGACCTACCGGATCGGCGTCCGCACGTCGTCCGGGTTCTCCGGCTGGCGGAACGTCACCCTTGTCGCACCACTGCCCCGGTTCGTCACCCCCAATGCCGTCGGCGACCGGGACTACGCCGCGACCGTGCTCAACAATCCCTGGGACATGAACGGCGCCGACGACGTTGCGGGCATCGGTAACGCTGCCAACGTGTCGTACGCCGGCGGACAGCTGGCCGCGACCAACACCTCGAACGATCCCTACGCGAACCTGCGGGTGGGCGCCGCGGGCATCGACTCCAGGGTGTACCGCAACCTCACGGTGACCTCCGCCTACGACGGCCCGTTCGACCTGCGGGACATCGCCGGCGGCGGAACCATGGCGCGGGTCGTCTGGGGCCGGCAGGACGGCCACACCGGGCAAACCGATGACGTGCTGACGTACACGGGCTCGCGGACGGTGACCATCGACATGGGCATGCCCACCGACCAACTGGTCGAACCGGGCACCGGCAGCGCACCATTCCTGTCCGGCTCGCCCGTGACGGCCCTGCGCTGGGATCCCAACGAGGACCGCGGCGGGCGTCGCTGGTACCTGCAGGACGTCCAGCTCCGCTCGGACTTCGCCACCACCGGGTCGTTCCCCATCGTCTGGAACGACGGGGCCTACCAGCCCGGCGGGACGGCAACGCTGACCGCCGACACCGACCGCAGCGGCTGCAACGGCACCCAGGTGGCCAGCGGCGTCCCGGTCGATCAGGGCAACAACACCACCGTCTGGGACACCAGCGGGGTGCCCGGCGGACGCTACTGGCTCTGCCTGACGATCACCCGCGGGAGCGCGCTGACCAGCAGCTACGCCGGCGGGGTGCTGGTCGTCGGCAGCAATCCGCCCGGTCCGCCGGTCGACCCCAGCCCGGTCGGGTCGTTCGACGTTGCGGCGCTGTCCGGCCACACGTACCAGTTCGCCGGCTGGGCCTTCGATCCGGACGCCGCGGGCAAGTCCATCGACGTCGACGTCTACGATCGCCGGCCCGACGGCTCGCAGGTGGGCAGCCGGTTCACCACCGGCGGATCGCGCCCGGACGTCGCGGCCGCCTACCCCGGCGTGGGCGGCAACACCGGCTTCACCGGATCCGTCCAACTGACCGGGGCCGGCCGGCACGCGGTGTGCTTCTTCGCCATCAACGTCGGACCTGGCAGCCACCGGCTGTTCTACTGCGTCGCCGTTGACGTGTCCGGGCCGATCGGTTCGGTGGACAGCGTGACCTCGAACGGGCCGTCGACGTTGCGGGTGGCCGGCTGGGCCAGCGACCCGGACGCAGGGGGGTCCGCGGAGACCGTGCACTTCTACGTCTACGGACCCGCCGGGACGGCGTTCGGCGCGGCTCGGACCTCGGCGTCCCGACCGGACGTGCAGCGTGCCTACCCCTGGTCCGGACCGGATTCCGGTTTCGTGGCGACAATTCCCGCTGCCGGAGCGGGGGTGAACCGGGTGTGCGGTTACGCGCTCAACGTGGTGCCGCCCAGCACCAACCCGCTGATCGGCTGCCGGGATGTCCTGGTGCAGAACGCTTTCGGGTACTTCGACGGCGCGACGGTGCGCGACGGGCGGATCCTGACGGGCGGCTGGGCACTCAATCCGAACCGCCCCGCCGGTCCGGTGACGGTGCACGTCTACGACCGGGGGCCGTCCGGCCTCATCGTCCAGGCATTCCAGGCCGACGGCCCCAGACCCGACGTAGCGTGGGCGTACCCGGGGTACGGGTCGATCCATGGATTCACCACATCCATGCCGGCGGTCGGCGCTGGCAAGCACACGGAGTGCGTTTACGCGATCACCACCGACGGCGGCGCGGGCAACCCGTTGCTCGGGTGCCGGGATGTCACCGTGCCATGATCAGTGCGTTGATCAGCGCCCGGTCAGTGCGTTGATCAGCACGTTGATCAGTGCCCGGTCAGTGCCCGGTCAGTGCCCGGTTGATCAACGCGTCGATCAGTGCCCGGTCAGTGCCCGGTCAGTGCGTTGATCAGCGCGTTGATCAGTGCCCGGTCAGTTCTGTACCGGGGAACAGGGCTGGTAGGGGTCGACGGAGACCTCCCACGGCTTGACCCCGGGGGTCAGCATCAGGCCCGGCGTCACCTCGGCGGACGGGTCACCGCCGGCCGGGGCCAGCACGGTGAAGGTCACCACGGTCGACGTTCCCGGGTTCATGGCGATCGTCGCCGTGCCTACCTCCCGTAGGTGGTCCTGGCCACGGCCGATGCCGATGTCCACGCCGTCCCGGGTCGCGCCGACCACCCCGCCGCCGAGTGGCGCGAAGGCCAGCACGTTCGTCTTCAACGTGTAGGGCTGACCCTCCGGAATCTCTCCGGTGACATAGGACGGCAGGCCGGACGACGGGGCGTCGTAGTGCAACGTCACCGCCGCGTCCAGCTCGCGTCGGCCGTCGGCGCGACACTCGCCCTGCGTCACCTTGACCTCGTTGGTGAGGTAATAGCCGAGTTTGGCCCCGGTGCCGTCGTTGAGGAACACCCCGATGCTCGGGGATCCGGGGTTCTGGTCGAGGCCGCCGGCCAGGTTCGTCTGCGCCAGGTCGGCCTGCTCCTTCGCGTTCGTGCTGTACATCAGGATCCGGCGCTCGGACGCGGCCTGTCGCATCCCGTCGAGGATGACGGCGCTGTCGCCCCTTCCGGACATCACCTCGGAGAAAGCCATGCCCGTTCCGCGGGCCAGGAAGTCGTCCCGGGGGTTCTGATCCTCCTCGTCGAACTGCTTGTAGGCGGTCGACAGCAAAATAGGGACGACGTTGTCGGCAGTGATGGTGAAGCCCTCACCGATATCGATAGGGGCGGTGCCCTTGAGAGCGTAGGACAGCGCGACCGGATCAATGGACATCACGCCGTCCACGGTCGTCCCGGTTCGCAGCCGGTACATCTCGGCGAACAGCGGCGCCGCGGTGGCGAAATCGGGGGTGAAATCCACGTCCTGCGGATATTGCGCCATCAGCTCGCTGTAGAGATGCTTCTCGTTCTCGGTGAGCTCGGCCACCGGCGGGTCGAAGAATCCCAGGATCCGACTGGAGGCGCCCTGCTGCAAAATGGTGACCTTGCCGTGGTCCGCCTGGATCAGCGCGAAGGAGCCGAAAATCCCGCCGGTGGCGCGCGGCTCGGCCAGGTTCTGGAAGACCATCAGGTAGGTCCGCGGCCCGTCCGCACCGAGCATCGGCGGCACCAGGCGCGCGATTCTCGCGCCCGGCCCGGTCATGTCCGCTGCCCCGTCCAGCTTGCTGGACAAGCTGTCCACCGCATCGCCAACCGGTCCGATGACGTTCGACCGGTCGATCGCGGCCAGCTGCTCCCTGGCCTGGTTCACCGCGGCGTCGGCGTTCTGCAGCAGCGAGGAGATC
>DASQFG010000098.1:0-2926 GCA_035633315.1 Nakamurella sp.
TGAAGAACGCGGCGGTAGACCTCACCGCCCGGCAGCGTGAAGACCACGGCCAGTGGCTGTTCGATCTCGGCGGGCATCACATCACCCGTTGCACTCGTCGGGGTCATCCACGACCGGGTTGGGTGCGGCGCTTTCGTAGGCTTCCCGGTAGATGCGTTGGGTGTCCAGCAGATGCTCTGGCGGAGTGGGGTATTGGAACTGTCTGAATCTGGGTTTCTGGGATCGGTTTTCCTGGCGGGTTGGCGGCTTGGTTGCGGCGGCTGTATTCGGCGGCGTAGTTGGTCCAGTCTCCGCTGCTGGCGCGTTGCCAGGCGACGGCGACGCTGATGTTGATGCCGAGCAGTCTGGCGAGCAGGGCGGCGGGGAGTTCGGTGGCGAGGTGGAACAGCGCGCTGGAGCGGTCTTGTCCTGGGCGGAGCCCGAGTCTGCGTAGCCGTTCGGTCAGGTGGGCGGCGCTGATGGGTTGGCCGGGGCGTCCGCCGGGGAACAGCCACTGCGAGGTTCCCGGGTCGCCGAGGGTGGCGTGGCCCCGGCGGGACGCGACGAGCTGGCGGATGAGGGCGGCGAGGGGGTCGGGCAGCACAACGGGTTCGCGTCCGAGCCGGAGCCGTGTCTGCTGTTCGTTCGTTTGAACGTGGTCCAGGGTGAGGCGGCTGATCGTTGCGGGCCATTGGGCGTAGAGCAGGACGAGAAGCCCGGCGACGCGGTCTTCGGGTTTGATGCTCTGTTCGTGCAGGAGGCGGCGGGCCTGCTCCCATCGGGCCTCGCCGTCGGTGTCACCGTTCGGGCCGGCCCATTTGGTGGCGGCGAAATCGAGGGTGGTCAGTTTCTGGCGTTTGGCCCAGCGCACGAAGTGCCCGGCGGCGTGTCGGCCGGTGACTTGTTCGCTGCCCAGCCAGATGTCGAGATCACCCTGCCGGGCGCTGCCGAGGTCGAGGTGGTGCGCGGTGAGCCAGTCCAGCAGGGTGATCGCGGCCCTGAGCTGCTGCTGGATGCCGACGGCCTGACCGTGGGTGGCGGGCCGGCCGTTGTTGCGTCGCCGCAACCGGTGCACGCAGTTCCAGATGGTGTAGCGGTGCAGCATGGCCCGCTGTTCGGGATCGCCGCGTCCGGCGATGGTGGCCGCGACCGCCTGCTCGAGGCGGGCGAGGTGCTCATCTCGGGGTGGCAACGCACCGGTGGCGACCAGGACGGCGCGCAGGTGCCGGAGCGGTTTGGTGTCGGGCAGTTCGTCCAGGGCGGCGTGCGTCAACGCTCGCCGGCCGACGGCGAGTTCACGCACGATCGCCGACGCGGTCTGTTTGTTCAGCCAGGCCAGCACGGTCTCGGGTCGCTCGTGGTTGGCCAGGTTGTCGTGCAGCCCCCGCAGTCCCGGGTGGATCACGCCGGTGTCCTGGCGCAGCAGTTCGTGCAGCCGTTGCCGGAGCGAGCAGCGGGCGCACCGCCGGGAACGGAGCTGGCCGGGTTCGCCGCAGCCCGGGCAGCTATGCCACACGGACGGGTCGGGTTGGGTGCACGTCGCGCACAACGGTGCGGCGATGGTCCCGCCGCGGGTCAACCTGACGTGGCCGCAGCCGGTGCATCGGGCCCGGCGTTGCCGGCAGGCGCGGCACCAGTGTTGTCCGGTGAGGTTGGAGATCTGGCCGGGCGCCGAGCGTTGACAGATCGAGCAGGTCCGGGTCTGCACCGGACGGCACGTCGGACACAGCGGTCCGGTCGGCGTCCGGACGCTGACCGGGCGCCGCCGGCCGCACCCCACGCACGTCTCCTGGTTCGCGGGGTCAGTGATCAAACAGTTGGGACACAACGGTTTCCCGTCTTCATCGCGGGTAGCTGCCTCCCGCCGGGCACCGCACCGCGAGCAGGTTTCGGCACGGGACTTGGCCACGCAGTTGCGGCACAACCGCAGCCCGTCGCGTGGTTTGACCAACGCGATCACCCGACCGCAGTGTGGGCAGGCCGGACGCACGATACCGCTCGCCCCGGCCGCGACGAGCGCGTCGATGAGCCGCAGCACCGAGGGCGCACCGGCGTGGGCGCCGGCGCCGGTCAGCAAGTCGGGGCGGTCCTGCACGGCCCAGGCCAGGTGGTTCCGCCGACCTTGCCGGGCGGCGACACCGATCGCGGCGGTCACCGCGGCCGGGTCCAGACCGGGATCGATCGCGGTGATGATCCCGCGCAGGATCTGCATCGAGTCGATGCCGTCCTCGGGTCGGCAGGCAGCGCACAACGGTCCTCCCGCGCGGTCCCGGCCAGCGATGCGCCGGGTCTGCCCGCACCCCACGCACGGTTCGGGCCGGGGACCGCAGACCCCGCAGTACCAATGCTCACCGCGGCGCTGCAGGGTGCGCAGCGCTTTCCCGCAGTCGGCGCAGACCGGCGGCGAGATCGTCACCGCCCCGGCCCGGCGCAACGCGATCAGCAGGTCCCCGACCGCCCTGGGTGCCGCCGAGCGGCCATCGATCAGCAGCGACGGCGAGTCCAGCAACGCCTGGGCAAGGCGCCGACGTTTGGCGCGGCCCGCCGCGACGCGCTGCACGATGTCGCCGATTGTCTGCCGATCAAGGCTGGGATCGGCCTGGCCGATCAGGTCCACCAGCACCGCCAACGGGTCGGCGAGCACCCGCGGTGAGAGGGCCGACACCACCGGTCAGCTACCCGCCCGGGAGATCCGAGCCCGTTTGGGACGCAGCTCCCCGACACCAGAGTCCTTGCCGCCCAAGACCTTCGCCTTACCGGCCCGGTCACTCCCGACCGCCGCGGCGGCCGCGGTCGGTTCGATCAACTCGCTCATCGAACAGTCCAGGATGTCCAGCAACGCCATCAGGATCTTCAAGCTCAGCCGTTCCGGACGCTCGACGACCAGCCGGTAGACCTGGCTCGAGGACAGCCTGATCCCGCGCCCGGCCAACGGGTCGATCAGGTC
>DASQFG010000099.1:0-1931 GCA_035633315.1 Nakamurella sp.
TCGACCCCACGGGCCGATGGTTGCCGATCACGGCGGACGGGATCGACCTGCGCTCGATAGCGGCGATACCGGTCACCCGATACCGCTACCGCGGCAACATGATCCCCAACCCCTGGGTCCGACAACCATCCGACGAAGAGACCGTGGAGAGCCCGTTGCGCTGAGAATCGCACGGCGGGTTCGTCGAGGGGTCTGGGGAAACGGGCTGGTAGCGATACGAGCACCGCGCCCCGGGCCTACTCAGCGACACCCCGGCGATCGGGGTTGGCTTGTAGGGCGTGACTGGAGATGTGTTCGTGAGCAGCAGTATGCATACCCCGAGCGATGGGCAGGTGGACCGATCCCGCTGGACCCTGCTGGCGGTGGCACTGGCCACCTTCATGACCTACCTGGACAACAACATCGTCAACGTGGCCATCCCGGCCATCGAGCGAGACCTGCACCTGACCACCTCCGGTCTGGAGTGGGTGGTCAGCTCCTACATCCTGGTGTTCGCCGGCCTGCTGCTGGCCGGTGGCCGGCTGGCCGACGTGTGGGGCCGCAAGCGGCTCTTCCTGATCGGGCTGTCGATCTTCACGCTGGCCTCGCTGGCCGCCGGACTGGCCGGCAGCGTCGAGGTGCTGGTGGCCAGCCGTGCGGTGCAGGGGCTCGGCGCCGCGCTGGTCACCCCGACCACGCTGGCCATCATCTCGGCGACCTTCACCGGCACCCGGCAGCGCGCCGCCGCGGTCGGGATCTGGAGCGCGGTGGGCGCGCTCGCCCTCGCGGTCGGGCCGCTGATCGGTGGACTGCTCAGCGAGTACGTCAGCTGGGGCTGGATCTTCTTCATCAATGTGCCGGTGGGATTGGCGACCCTCGGACTGGCCGCCGCCGCCATCCGGGAGTCCAGGGAGGACTCCGGTCCGCGACGGATCGACATTCCCGGTGTCATCACCTCGGCGGTGGCGCTGTTCGCGTTGACCTTCGCGCTGATCGAGGGTCACGACCGGGGCTGGACGTCACCGGTGATCCTCGCCTGCTTCGCCGTCGCCGCCGTGCTGGGCGTGGTTTTCGTCCAGCTGGAGCTGCGGGTGCGCGAACCGATGGTGGCCATGTCGCTGTTCCGTGAGCGGGTGTTCTCCGGCGGCCTGATCGCGCTGGTGATGTGGGGCTTCGGGTTGTTCGGCATCTACTTCTTCACCTCGCTGTACCTGCAGGGCGTGCTGGGCTTCTCGCCGACCGAGGCGGGCGCGGCCTTCGTGCCGATGGCGCTGTTGATGGCCGCCGGCGCCGTGATCTCCGAGCGGGTGTCGCACCGGCTGGGTGCGCACCGGGTCGTCGGCGCGGCCATGCTGCTGATGGCGGCGGGCATCGCTTCGGTCAGCCTGCTCGGTGCCGACGCCGACTTCGCCTCGCTGATGCCCAGGTTTGCGCTGATCGGGATCGGCGGCGGGCTCACGGTGCCGCTGACGTCCAGCGTGCTGGACGCCATGCCACGCGCCGAGGCCGGCGTCGCGTCGGGGATCTTCAACGCCTCCCGGGAGGTGTCCGGGCTGCTGGGCATCACCGTCATCGGTGCGGTGCTGACCGCGCGGCAGTCGACCCTGCTGACCGCCGGCGACACCCCGCTCGACGCGTTCCTGGGCGGGTACCGGGCCGGTCTGTTGCTGGCCGCCGGGCTGGTCGCACTGGGCGGAGTCGCGGCCTACGTCGGCCTGCGGCGCCGGCCGGCTCGTGACGAAGCAGCGCTTGTCGCTGGGGCGCAAAGGCTTTCGGCCGCACGCGCCGATGCGGCGACAGCGGCGATCCGGTCGGCCTGAGCCGCACTGTCTGCGGCCATCAGAGCCGCAACGCCTCTCGCAGCCGCGCCGGGATCATCGCTCCGGGTCCGGCCGGCACGTTCTCGAAGGAGTTGAGCAACCGGATCAGGTCCTCGCGCCTGGTCGGATCGT
>DASQFG010000100.1:0-4606 GCA_035633315.1 Nakamurella sp.
CTCGAAGGACACCCCCCGGACGATCAACGCGGCCAGCAACAGCCACAGCGCCAGGTACAGCGCGGAGAACCAGGTGGCGTACCACGGCGGGAAGGCCGCGAACATGGCGGCGCCGGCGACGATCAGCCAGACCTCGTTGCCGTCCCAAACGGGTCCGATGGTGTTGATGGCGACCCGGCGCTCGACGTCGGTCCGGCCGACGATCTTGTGCAGCGCCCCGACCCCGAAATCGAAGCCCTCCAACACGAAGAAGCCGGTCCAGAAGAAGGCGACGACGACGAACCAGACGATCGAGAGCGTCATCTCAGCACCTCAGTAGGTCAGCGAGGGCACGGACGGCCCGGTGGTCGTGGAGTCGGGTGTCGGCGTTGGCTGGTCGGGTTCGTCGACCAGGCCCCGTCTGGCGTGCCGCACCATCAGCACGGTGGCGATCACCCCGATCGTGCTGTAGAGCACGATGACCAGGCCCAGACTGATCGCCACCTCGGTGGCGCTGCCCGACCCGGACAGCCCGGTGGAGGTCAGCATCAGGCCTTGCACGATCCACGGCTGGCGGCCGCTCTCGGTCAGCAGCCAGCCCGCCGTCGCCATCACGAACGGGGTGAGGATCAGCCACGTGCACACCCACAGGAAGAACCGCGACTGGGTGAACTTCTTGCGCCACAGCAGCACCGCGCCCCAGATGCCCATGACGAAACCGAGCACGGCCAGGTAGGCCATCGCGCGCATCGACCAGTACTGCACGAACACGTTGGGCACGTAGTAGCCGGGCCCGTACTGCTGGTTGTACTGGGTGTTCAGCTCGCTGAGCCCCTGCACCTCGCCGTCCCAGGTCCCGGTGGCCAGCACCGAGAGCAGGTGGGGGATCTCGATGATCTTTGTCGGGGTCTCGTCCTGGTTGTAGCCGCCGATCTGGATGACCGAGAACGAGCAGGGCTGGCAGGTCGTCCAGTTGGCCTCGGCGGCCGCGATCTTCATCGGTTGATAGTTGGTTTCGTTGATGCCGAGCCGACCGCCGACCGGGAACTGCAGCACCGAGGCCACGGCGAGCACGAACAAGCCCAGCTTCGCGGTACCGCGGAACAGTTGCTGGTGATTGCCGCGGCGGAGGTGCCAGGCCGACACCGAGAGCAGCACGGCGCCGCCGAAGACCAGCGAGACGAGCAGCACGTGCAGATAACCCCAGAGAAACACCGGATTGGAGAAGACCTCGCCGATGTCGTTCAGCTGGGCGCGCCCGGTGTCCGGGTTGATCGTGTAACCGCGCGGGTTCTGCATCCAGGAGTTCGCGGCAATGATGAAAAGCGCGGACAGGCAGGCGCCGAGCGGGACCATCCACGCGGTGAACAGGTGGACACCCTTGGGCAGCACATTCCAGCCGAACAGCCACAATCCCAGGAATGTGGACTCGAGGAAGAATGCGGCCAGCCCCTCCATCGCCAGTGGCGCGCCGAAGACGTCACCGACGAACCGCGAGTACGCCGACCAGTCCATACCGAACTGGAATTCCTGGACGAGCCCGGTCACCGCGCCAACACTGATGCTGATCAGCATCAACGTGCCGAAAAACCTGGTCAGCCGGCGGAGTTCCGGGTCGCCGGAACGGTGCCACCGGGTGTGCAGCACGGCGACCAGGATGGCCAGGCCAATGGTCACCGGAACAAAGAAGAAGTGATAGATACTGGTCGTGGCGAACTGAATGCGGGCGAGGTCGAGCTGGTCCATATCTGGCCCCCGGTCTTTATCAGCACAGCGGTGATCAGCACAGCGGTGATCAGCACGGTCGTCAACGCAGTCGTCGTCAGCACAGTCGTCATCGCACGGCATTCAGCACAGAATGCGCACGAACGACAGTGTGGCAGGGAGAGCGTCTCCGCCCCACGTCCGCCACTATGTTTCGCCCGGACAATGATCGGCATCACCCTTCCGGGATGACGCGGGGGACTGTCGGTCAGCGAGTAGTCATGCCGCCGGTCGGCGGTCGAGGCGGGCACGGGCATCCACGAAGTACTCGACCGACCACCACTGCCGGTACCGCTCGGTGCCCACCAGAGCGATCAGGCCGCCGGTCTGCGACGTGTGAGCGGCCAGCGCAGCGAACTTGCGATCACCCAGCTCGCCGTCGCACCGCACCAGCCCCGCCAGATTGGCCTCGGGGTCGGAGGGCGGCGCCGACCAGTCGTACCACAGCCCGACGTCGG
Source organism: Nakamurella sp. (assembly GCA_035633315.1). Classification (GTDB taxonomy): domain Bacteria; phylum Actinomycetota; class Actinomycetes; order Mycobacteriales; family Nakamurellaceae; genus Nakamurella. The sequence goes on from DASQFG010000100.1 coordinate 2,202, forward strand.
CGTTCAGTGCGCCCCACTCCTGGTGGAATTCGGGAGTGAGGGTCGCGTACCAAAGCCGCGCGCGGCGGCCGGTGGCCTCCCAGGCCAGCGTCACCCACCGAGAGACCGCGCGGTGGTCGGGATGCCCGGTCATGCCGTCCGGCCCGAACGTCACGATCGTGTCGGGACGGATGTCGGCGATCAGACCAGTGATCTGCCGAACTGCATCGCCGGGCGGAACCTGGGGGAGCGTGCCGTCCCGGTGGCCCAGCCAGGGAGAATTCTCGCGACGTGCCGGGGAAGGTGGTGGGAAGGCCGGTGTCGGAACATGACTACCGTGACCATGCCTACCAATGACGCAGTTCCGCCGGCGCAAGTGGCCCCGGACACCCGCGCGCGGGGCGCGTTTGCCTCCGGCGCAAGGGCGATGACTCCGGTGACGTTCGGCTACCTCCCCTTCGGGCTGCTGCTCGGGGCGGCCATCGGGCGCAGTACGGAACCGTGGGCGGCCTGGTCTGGCACCGAGTTGATGTACGGCGGCAGCGCGCATCTCACTCTGATCGAAATGCTGCGAACCGGCTCGGGATGGTGGGCGGCGGTCGGGGCAGCGCTGTTGATCAACGCCCGGTTGCTCGTCTACAGCTCGGCGTTCATCCCGTTGTGGGGTCCGGCTCGCGGGCCGGCCCGCCTGCTCGGGGCCGCGGTGGTTGTCGATCCGACGTGGATGTTGGCCGGCCGCCGGTCTGAACAGGGCGGGACGCTGGCACAGCAACGTGCCCACTTCGCCGGTGCCGCCGTCGTTCTCACCGCCGGGTGGACGGTGGCCGTGACGGCTGGGGCGCTGCTGGGTTCGGTGACCGCGGCGACCGGCGCGCTCGCGATCGCCGTTCCGCTGTGCCTGGTGGCGATCGTTATGCCGCATATGAAGTTGCCGGGTGGTTTCGTCGCGGTCGTCGTGGCAGTCGGGGTGACGGTGGCGACAGCGTCGTGGCCGCCGGGGTCCGGCATGTTGCTGGCGATGGTATCGGCGGCGGCGTGTGGTGCGCTCGCGTGTTGTGGACCGGGTCGATCAGCGTGACCACCTGGATTGCCGTGCTGGTGGCGGGTCTTGGCAGTTATGCCTTCCGAGTGGCGCCCCTGCTGCTGGGCAATCGGCTCCGGCTCAGGGAGCGCACCCAGGACATTCTCCGGCACGCCGGGATGGGCGGGATTGCCGCACTCCTGGTTTCCAGCATCCTCGGGTTCGGGTCCACGGGGGGGCCTGCGCCATCGCGGCCGTGCTGGCCGCGGTGGTCGCAGCCGCAGTTGTGGCCCGGCGCGGCGGATCGATGACTCTGGTGGTGTTGGCCGGCAGCGCGGTGTACGCGGTCCTCTGGATCGGAGTGGCGCTCGTCGGTTGATCAGCTGCGCGCCGAGGTCGAGATTGCCTTGCCGGCAGCCGATGCTGTTACGGTCCTGCTCGGGAATCATTGGTGTGTGGTGTGCTCCGGCCATCCTGTAGCGGGGATGCCGAGCTGCGTGGCGTACGCCTCGTTCAAGCTGGCCCAATCGTGGTTCAGTGCAGCACGGCCGCGGATGGGATCGATCGGGTGACCGTTGAGCAAGCGCTCGGCGACCAGCAGCCACAGATGCCATCCCGCAGCCGCATTCGGAATCCAATCCCGGCCAGCGACGGTGTGCTGCAGGGTCAACCTGGTGCCTGCCGTGTGGCCGGGGACGATTGTGTTGGTGTCGATTGTGTTGGTGTCGATTGTGTCGGTGTCGACGCCGATGGGCGCCAGTTCCCAACGCAATACGTAAGGACCCCAGGAGTATTCGAGCAGGGACGACGGCTCGGACGTGATGACTGACGCGGGCAAGTCCTCCCGGACATCGCCGTCGACCATTGTCAGCGTGGCGTCTCCGGTGGTCGTGAGGTCGCGGCTCGCAAGGAACGGCGCCCAGCGGGCCAATTAATCGGGGTCGGTGAGCGCCGCCCACACCTTCGTCAGCGGGTGCCGCAGGTCGCGCGAGAAGATCAGGCCCAACTGTCGCCTGCCGAACGGAGCGCGACATCGGCGAATCGGCCTGGACCAAGGGTTGTGTGGTTCATTGCTCCTCCTTGTCAGGTTGATCGGACTCGATTGGGAGCGAATCGAGGTGACGTTCGAGGGCGTCCAAATGCCGCGTCCACAGTCGCCGGTACGGCTCGAGCCATTGGTCGACAGCCTCGAATTGTTCAGTCTCGAGACGGTAGATCCGCTGCTGCGCCGCGTTTCGGCAGGAGACAAAACCCGCGTCGCGCAACACCTTCAAGTGCTTGGAGACCGTCGGCTGGCTGACCCTGAGCGAGTCGACGAGGTCGCCCACGCTCGACTCCGATGTGCGGAGCTCGTCGAGGATTCGCTGTCGGGTCGGCTCCGCGAGCGTTGCGAAGGCAGCGACGG
>DASQFG010000101.1:0-4409 GCA_035633315.1 Nakamurella sp.
CGCGACGGCGACCCGCGGCCCTGGCGATGATCACCGCGCCGCTCGATCCCAGCAGCAGCAAGCCGATGATCAACGTCCAGCCGGTGACGCCCCAGACGACCATTTCCGGTCGGGCGTAAAGGTTGTCGACCGTGGTCGCCACCCGGTCGGCGCCGTCGAAGGACACCATCGACCAGATGCCCGCGCCCGTCAGGGCGATTCCGGGCAGCAGCGTCGCCCACGGCGACCAGCCGTTGAGCAGCACGGCGGCGAACAGCAACGCGCCGCCGGTCGACACCCACACGATGTCCCAGGTTTCCGGCTGGGTCTGGGTTTTCAGCACCGCGTCGAAGATCCGGAACCCGAATTCACCCACCAGGTACAGACCGCCGGCCACCAGCAGTGCGCCGAGGACCGCGCTGATCACCGCGGCCCGGGTCCGTGCCTTCGTCCGCCGGCCGGGTGCGGGTGCCTGCGTCGTCAAGGTGCTGGGCGGGTCGACCGCGGCGGGCTCGTAGACGCTGGGTTCCGCCGAGGTATAAGTGCTGTCGGAGTAGCCGAACGTCGAGGTCAGGCCGGAGTCCGCATCGCTGGACGGCAGCGGCTCGTAGGGGCTGCCGGTCCACTGCGAGCCGGTGGACTTCTTGGTCGACCCGGCGGCGCCGTACGGGCTGCTGGCCACCTCGTCGGAATAGGCCGATTCTGGGTTCACTGTGGTCACTGTGCTGACGCCCCCGTTCCGGGTCGAAGATTCCGCGCCGAGGTCGCCGGTGCGTTCGCTGGCTCTTTCCGGTGTCGACGAAGACGTGTCCGGTCCGGTCATGTGCGCCCCTTTGGTGCGTGATCGTGTGGGTTCTGGCTCGGCGTGCCGCGGTGACGACCCGGTTGGGCCTTGCGGTCCATCGTCCTTTGTGCTGCCGCGATCACGCGGGATCACTGACCCGCGTGTTGCGCAGAACCTTTGGCGGGCCACCGCCACGGCCCCCCGCCGGGCCGTTTCCTGGGCTGCCTTCTTGCGCCGATGATCAGCTGGTTCTGCGGTGGGGCCGGTGGGACTCGAACCCACACTGGCACGGACCTAAACCGTGTGCCTCTGCCAATTGGGCTACGGCCCCGTCACACTCGCGGGTCGGCCGAACAGCACCGGGTTTCCGCGAGCGGATGCAGCGCGAAGCATAGCCCCGCCTCGGCGACGACCGGACTGTGCGGCGGGTGCAGGGCCGGTCAGCCGGTCAGCCGGTCAGGCCCACTTCCTTCAGCACCCGGGCGACGTGTCCGGTCGCCTTCACGTTCCGCCAGGCGTGTTCGATCTTGCCGTCCGCATCGATGACGAACGTGGAGCGGATGACCCCCTGAATGGTCCGGCCGTACTGCTTCTTCTCGCCGAACGCGCCGTACGCGACCAACACCGACCGGTCGGCGTCGGAGAGCAGCACTATCGACAGGCTTTCCTTGTCGCGGAACTTCGCGAGTCTGGCCGGCGGGTCGGGGGAGATGCCGATCACCGTGTACCCCGCGGTGTCCAGCGAGCCGCGGGCGCCGGTGAAGTCGCAGGCCTCGGTGGTGCAACCGGGGGTCATCGCCGCGGGATAGAAGTAGACGATGACGGGCTTGCCGGCGAAGTCCGCCAGTGACACCGGCTTTCCGTCCGCGTCGGGCAGGGTGAACGGCGGTGCGACGTCGCCGGCAACGGGGAGTGAGCTGTCCATGGGGCCAGGGTAGTGACCGGTAGTGACCCGCCCGACGGGCTGGGCGTGCCCGGCAGCGGTCGGGCCTGGGAAGGGCGTTGCGGGCAGCGCCGATGACCAGTGACCCCGCTGTGCTGGGGGTGCGCCGCCACCGTTCCCGTGAGGGGCCGCGGGAGCGCCGCCGCCGACCCGGAACGCTCGTCACCGTCGACCGTGGAGGAGACCCATGCCCACCGCTCGGTGATCGAACAAGACCGGCGATCGACAAGACCCGGCCGCGTCGAGGGTTCGGCGCGGGATGCGGCTAGGGTAGTGACCCGCGGGCCGCATCCGGAGCGGCCCCGGACCACGGGAGGTGCGGTGGCCCGCGACGCGGAAACCATCCAGGCCGAGATCGAGCGCGCGCGTGACGCGCTGGCGGTTGCGGTGGACGAACTCACCACCCGGGCCAACCCGAAGCGAGTGGTCGAACAGGGCAGGCAGACGCTGGCCTCCACCCTGGCCGAGCCCAAGGTGAAGTACTCCCTCATCGCTGTCGGCGCGCTGTTGGCGTTGGTCGTCCTGCGGCGGCTGTTCCGCTAGCCGGGGCGCCATTCGCGGGCACCGCCGTAGGTCTCCACGGCCGCTGTCCGGCACACGCCGGGTTGGGCTCACCCGGTCATACCCTGGGCCGGGATATCCTGGGGCTCTGGCCGTGCATGGGATCGGCTGCCGTGGCACGGCCTGCTCCTGTCCGCGATACCCCGGGGATAGGGCGGTAGATCACGATGACGGCGCGACGCGTCAGGCAGCAGCGCTTCCGGCCGGGCCGCGTCGGAGTGCTAGCGGCACTGCTCGGCATTCTGGCCCTGCTCGCGGTCGTCACCGGGTGCAGTGGCGGCAGCCTGACCGCGGCCGACATCACGGTCACCTCGACCGCTGGTGTCCCTGTCGGGTCAGCGGAATCCGGTGCGTCGTCCGCTGCCGCTTCCAGCACCGCCACCACGACCAAGACGGTTCCTCCGGTGGCGTCCGTCGCCGGGACGCCGGCGCTGGGCGCCACGGGCCTGTCGCCGACGGACCCGATCACCGTCACGGTCGCCAAGGGCACCATCGACGACCTGACCCTGACCAATCCGGACGGCAAGGTCGTGCTCGGCACGGTCTCCGCCGACAAGACCAGATGGACACTGGGCGAGGTGCTGGGTTTCGGCAGGGTCTACACGGTGGCCGGCACGGCGACCGGCACCGACGGTAAGCAGATTCCGATCTCCGGCACGTACACCACGGTCGGCGAGGACGCCCAGGTACGGAACACCATCAACCCGGCCGATGGCGCCGTGGTGGGGGTGGCGGCGCCGATCAGCGTGAGCTTCGGGGTCGAACCCGAGGATCGGGTGGCGGCCCAGAAGGCCGTCACGATCACCACCGTGCCGGCGGTCGAGGGCGCCTGGGGCTGGGTCCAGCACGACGACGACCGCTGGGCGCTGGACTACCGGACCAAGGAGTATTGGCCGGCCGGCACCCAGGTGCACGTGGAGGCCAAGCTGTACGGGCTCAAGCTGGGTCCGAACGCGTACGGCCAAGCGGACATCACCAGCGACTTCACCATCGGGCGCAATCAGGTCGTCATCGCTGACGTCAACTCGCACGAGCTGGTCGTCCAGCAGAACGGGGCCACGGTCGCGAGCTACCCGGCGTCGTACGGACGTGGCGAGGACACCGGCGACCCCAACCTGATCACCCGGTCGGGCATCCACGTGGTCAACGAATTCAACGAGACCAAGCTGATGAGCAACCCGCGGTACGGCTACTCCAACATTCCGGAGAAATGGGCGGTGCGGATCAGCAACAACGGCGAATTCATCCACGCCAATCCGGCCAGCACCGACGCGCAGGGCACGTCCAACGTCACCCACGGCTGCGTCAACCTCTCGCTGGCCGACGCCGACGCGTATTTCCACAGCGCGATCTGGGGCGATCCCGTCGATATCACCGGAACGACGGTGCAACTCGGCCCGGAGGACGGCGAGATCTACATCTGGGCGCTGCCCTGGGACCAGTGGCTGACCTACTCGGCGCTGTGAATCCCGGCGGTCGTCCGAGGGCCGCAAGGGTCTGGCCGGCAACCGGATGAGCTCGGAGAAGCGGATCGTCGGCGGATGGGTGGTGCCGCATCCCGGCGCCGTTCTCGAGGCGAGCGAGATCGCCTTCTCGCCGTCATCGGGGCTGATCAGTTACCTGGGACCGGTCCGTGGCCCGGCAGGTTCCGGCGACGTCGATGCCCGAGGTCGGATCGTCGCGCCGGGCCTGGTCAACGCCCACACCCACGCGGCGATGACGTTGCTGCGGGGGCACAGTGACGACGTTCCCCTGCAGGACTGGCTCGGTGCCATCAGGGCGTTCGAGCTGCGGATGACCTACGACGACATCCGCGCCGGACTGGCCCTGGCCATGTGCGAAATGATCCGCAGCGGGACGATCGGGTTCGTCGACATGCACCTGTGGGACGCCGCGCTGCTGGCCGACGTCTGCGCCGCGGGGATGCGGGTCTGTGCGGCGCCCGCCGTCTTCGGCTACCACGCGGTGGCCTACCCGCGGGCCCGCCAGCAAGCCGGGACGGAGGTGCTGGACCGCACCCCAGACCTGGCCGCGGAGTTCGCCGGCGAACCCCTGGTGCGGGTCAGCTTCGGACCGCACGCTCCGTACAGCTGCGGACCCGAGTTGATCGGTGACGTCGCGGGCCGCGCGGCGAAGAACGGG
>DASQFG010000102.1:0-6822 GCA_035633315.1 Nakamurella sp.
CAGCGTCCGTCCGTCCCGCTCGATCGGGCCGCCGACCGCGACGAAGTCGTCGGGACTCGCGCCGACCGCGACACCGGTGCGCTCGTACCAGTTCTCCGCGGCCGAGGCCCGTCCGTCGTAGGTGGCCAGCCACGTGCCGTGCCACTCCCACGCGCTGGTCACCCGGACACCGCGCTGATCCCAGGAGTTCGCGGTCGGGAGCAGTGCCGGTCGCTCGACGGTCCAGTCCAGCCCGTCGGCGCTGCTGGCGAACCAGCCCTGCATCCGATCGGCCTCGTCCTCGCCGTGGTCCAGCAGGTGCCGGCACGCCCACATCCGCCAGGCGTCGCCGTCCCGGGTGACCACCACGTCCTTCCACGCGGTGTCCGCGTCGCCGGGCAGCACCACCGTCCGCGTTCCGTCCGGAAGCCGCTCCGGTCCCTCGCCCGGCTCGGTGTCCAGCGCCTCGACCCACCAGTGCTTGGACCCCGGTGTCGAGCAGCTGACGTACAGTCGCCAGCCCCCGTCGGGGCGCCGGATCAGCCCGGGCCGCTCCAGCGATGCGCAGCCAAAATCGTCGGCAAGGACGGTGGCGACGGTCTCGAAAGCGATCCCGTCCGTGGAGCGGGCGACAACGTTGGCATACCCGCGCCCACGGTCGACGGGTCGGCGCAGACGGTACGCCAGGTGGAAGACGCCGTCGTCGTGCACGATGCTCGGTCCGCCGGCCCAGTAGCCGTCGCCGGCCCCGGGCGGTTCGATCACCACCGTGGACGGCCAGTCGGTCAAGGCGCGGGTGATCGGGTCGATGAGCGTCACGGCGAGAGCATACGAAAGCCACCGGTGGGCGCGGGACACGACAACGCACAACCAGCAAATTCCGAAAGAACACCGCCAAAGGGATGACGGATATCGATTCACCGTCACGATTCCCAGCTTTCCGGGCGTGGGAGACCGGGTGGCGGCGCTGTATGCTCAACCCATGTCCGGTCAGGGAGTGCTCTTGGTGTGCCGCCGCGAGGTCGACCTCGTGCGCGTCGCCAGCGCTGCCTGTTGTCACGCCGCCTGACACCCGCCGCTCACCAGCGCTGGGGTGTCGTGCCGGCGCATGGGCTCTGTGAGTAGGGCCCACCCGTGCGCGTGACACGCACCCAGCCTTGCCCCAAGGATTGCCCGTGCCTGCTGTGCAGCCCGCCACCGCCCACTCTGTGCGATCAACCGACCACGCACGGGGTTCAGTCGACGGCGCTGCGAACGGTACCGGGACCAATGACCCCGCAGCTGCCTCCCCATCGCCGACGGCGTCACCGGCCCAGGCGAGCCCCCGCCGCGTCCGCCCGGACGCCGCCCGTGGGCAGGGCCAGTGGGCGTTGGGTCATCGCGAACCGCTCAATCCGAACGAGCGGATGAAGAAGGACGACGACGGCCTGCACTGCCGGCAGCGCATCGAAACCCGTTACCGGTACACGGGATTTGACGGCATCGACCCCGGTGATCTGCGCGGCCGGTTCCGTTGGTGGGGCCTGTACACCCAGCGCGCCCCCGGCATCGACGGAGGACGCACCGCTGTCCTCGAGCCGGAGGAGCTCGAGGACAAGTACTTCATGATGCGGGTCCGGATCGATGGCGGGCAGTTGACCACGGCCGGCTTGCGCACCGTCGGCGAGGTGTCGACGACATACGCCAGGGACACCGCGGACCTCACGGACCGGCAGAACGTCCAGCTGCACTGGGTGCGGATCGAGGACGTACCGGACATCTGGCAGGCGCTGGAGGGTGTCGGCCTGAGCACCGCCGAGGCCTGCGGCGACGTGCCCCGGGTCGTGCTCGGTTCGCCGCTGGCCGGCATCGCGTCCGACGAAATCATCGACGGAACGCCGGCAATCCAGGAAATCGTCCGGCGCTTCATCGGCAGCCCGGAATTCTCGAACCTGCCGCGGAAGTTCAAGACCGCCATTTCCGGTTCACCCCGGCACGATGTGGCCCACGAAATCCACGACATCGCATTTGTCGGCGTGGTTCATCCCGAATTCGGCCCCGGTTTCGACCTGTGGGTCGGTGGCGGGCTGTCCACCAATCCGATGCTGGGCCACCGGCTCGGCGCCTGGGTTCCGCTGGAGGAGGTGGCCGATGTCTGGGCGGGCGTCATCTCGATCTTCCGCGACTACGGCTACCGCCGGCTGCGGAACCGCGCCCGGCTGAAGTTCCTGGTCGCGGACTGGGGCGCTGAAAAATTCCGTACGATTCTCGAATCTCAGTACCTCAAGCGGACGCTCATCAACGGTCCGGCTCCCGAGGTGCCCAGCGGTCCCCGCGATCACGTCGGAGTGCATCCGCAGAAGGACGGCCGGTTCTACGTGGGTGTCAACCCCACCGTCGGCCGGGTGTCGGGCACGCTGCTGACCAAGATCGCCGACCTGGTCGCCGCGCACGGCTCGGACCGGGTGCGGATGACCACCGACCAGGGCTTGGTGATCCTGGACATCGAGCCCGACCGGGTCGATTCGCTGGTCACCGGACTGGCCGAGCTCGGTCTGTCCGTCAGCCCGTCGACGTTCCGCCGGAACATGATGGCCTGCACCGGCCTTGAGTTCTGCAAGCTGGCGATCGTGGAGACCAAGGCGCGCGGTATTGCCCTGGTCGACGAGTTGGAGCGCAGGGTCGGCGACCTCGACGTGCCGTTGACGATCAACGTGAACGGCTGCCCCAACGCCTGCGCCCGCACCCAGATCGCGGACATCGGGCTCAAGGGCATGATCGTCACCAACGCCGAGGGGGCCCAGGTCGAGGGCTTCCAGGTGCACCTGGGTGGCGGCCTCGGTCTTGACGCCGGCTTCGGCCGGAAGGTCCGCGGCCACAAGGTGACCGGCGATGACCTGGCGGACTACGTCGAGCGCGTGATCAAGTCCTTCGACGCCCAGCGCGAGCCCGGCGAGCGGTTCGCACAGTGGGTCGCCCGCGCCGACGAGTCGGCACTGGTATGAGTGAGCTTGCGAGCGAATCATCGGCGCCAGCTCCCCTACCTCGCGAAGCCAGGGCGGGGAGATGACCGAGACCAGGGCACCGGCGCAGTACTGCCCGTACTGCGGCGAGACCAACCTGTGGCCGCACGAGGACTCGCACGGCGCGTGGAGCTGCCGGGACTGCCTGCGCGTGTTCGCGGTGCGGTTCATCGGGATTGCCGGTCGCGGCGCGGCCTCATCGGGGACAGCTCCGGGCGTGACGGCCGGCTCGGCGGAATCAGTGGTGTCGTCATGATCACCGCATTGCGCAGCGGCGCGGAATTGTCGGTCGTCGCGCGCCGGGCTTCCCTGGAACTGTCGGAAGCGACCGCCGAGGAAATACTGCGCTTTGCCGCCGACGAGTTCGGCGGCGGGCTGGCCGTGACCGCGTCGATGCAGGACACCGTACTGGTTCATCTGGCGTCGAAAGTGCGGCCGGGAATTGATGTACTTTTCCTGGACACCGGCTATCATTTCGTCGAAACCATCGGCACCGCCGACGCCGTCGAGGCCGTGTACAACGTGAATCTGCGTCGGCTGCTGCCGTTGCAGACGGTTGCCGAACAGGACGCCCAATACGGCAAAGACCTCTTTGCCTCCTATCCCGATACCTGTTGTGCGTTGCGCAAGGTCGCGCCGCTCAACCGGGCGCTGGCCGGGTACGAAGCCTGGGCCACCGGAGTCCGCCGCGCGGAATCGGAGACCAGGGCCAACACTTCGGTCGTGCAATTCGACAACAAACGCGGAAAGGTCAAGTTCGCTCCGCTGGCCGCCTGGTCCGACGATGATGTCGACCGTTACATCACCGAAAACAATGTGCTGGCGAATCCATTGTTGGGACCGGATTATCCGTCGATCGGTTGCGAGCCGTGTACTCGACGGGTGCTGCCCGGCGAAGATTCCCGGGCCGGCCGCTGGGCGGGCCTGGCAAAGACCGAATGTGGGATCAATCTATGACGAGCGCAGATACTGTCGCGTCCGCCAACGGGACCGCGACTGCGAATACGGTCGCGCCTGTGGCCGCCGGCACCACGCTCTGGCTGACCGGGCTGCCCAGCGCGGGCAAGACCACCCTGGCGCTGGCGTTGGCCGGCGTGCTGCGCGAGCGCGGCGTCGACGTGGAGGTGCTGGACGGCGACGAGGTCCGCACCCACCTGTCCGCGGGGCTCGGGTTCTCCCGGCAGGACCGTCAGACGCAGGTCACCCGGATCGGCTACGTGGCCGAACTGCTCGCAAAGCACGGCGTCATCGTCATCGTCCCGGTGATCGCGCCCTACCAGGACGCCAGGGAAAAGGTGCGTGCTCACCACGAGTCGCACGGCACCGCGATCCTGCAGGTGCACCTGTCCACGCCACTCGAGGTCTGCGCCGATCGCGACGTGAAGGGGCTGTATGCCAAGGCATTCCGCGGCGAGATCTCAGCGATGACGGGTGTCGACGATCCGTACGAGATACCGGTGGATCCCGACCTGCGGATCGACACCTCCACGCTCGATCTCCAGACATCGGTCGCGGCACTGCTCGGCCTGCTGCTGGAAAGGGGACGGCTGTGACTCTCACCGACACGACTCTCACCGACACGACTCTCACCGACACGACTCTCACCGACACCGTGGCCCTGGCGCACGTCACCAGCCCGCACCTGAAGACCCTGGAATCGGAGGCCATTCACATCCTGCGGGAGGTGGCGGGGCAGTTCGACCGGCCGGTGATCCTTTTCTCCGCGGGCAAGGACTCGGTGCTGGTGCTGCATCTGGCGCGCAAGGCGTTTCATCCGGCGCCGTTGCCGTTCTCGCTGCTGCACGTGGACACCGGGCACAATTTCCCGGAGGTGCTGGAGTACCGGGACCGGGTGGTCGCGCAGGGCGGTCTGCGGCTGCAGGTCGCGCATGTGCAGGACTGGATCGACGACGGGCGGTTGGCCGAACGTCCGGACGGCACCCGCAACCCGTTGCAGACCGTCCCGCTGGTGGACACCATCGCCGCCGAGAAGTTCGATGCGGTGATCGGCGGTGCGCGGCGGGACGAGGAACGGTCAAGGGCCAAGGAGCGGATCTTCTCGTTGCGGGATTCCTTCGGCGGTTGGGATCCGCGGCGTCAGCGCCCGGAGTTGTGGGGGCTGTACAACGGCAGGCATGCGCCCGGTGAGCATGTCCGGGTGTTCCCGCTGTCCAACTGGACCGAGCTGGACGTCTGGAACTACATCGAGGCCGAGAGAATCGAGCTGCCGCAGATTTACTACTCCCACCAGCGGGACGTCTTCAAGCGCGGCGGGATGTGGCTGGCCCCGGGGGACTGGGGTGGGCCCAAGGGCCGCGAGGTCATCGAGCGGCGCACCGTGCGGTACCGGACGGTCGGGGACATGTCCTGCACCGGCGCGGTGGAGTCGACCGCGACCGACGTGCGGGCGGTCATCGAGGAGATCATCGCCACCCGGATCACCGAGCGCGGTGCCACCCGCGCCGACGACCAGCTCGGTGAGGCCGCGATGGAAGACCGCAAGCGCGAGGGATATTTCTGATGAGCACGGCTGCACCCACCGACGTCACTGACGTCGACGACACACCCGTCGACGTCACATCCAACAACGTCACACCCGTCGACGTCCACGAGTTGGCCGCCGAGCTGACGACCAGTCGCCGGCTGCTGCGGTTCGCGACCGCGGGCTCGGTCGACGACGGCAAGTCCACCCTGGTCGGCAGGCTCCTGCACGACTCGAAGTCGGTGCTGTCGGACACCCTGGACGCGGTGGAGCGGACGTCGCAGGCCCGCGGACTGGACACCCTCGACCTCTCGCTGCTGGTCGACGGGCTGCGCGCGGAGCGGGAGCAGGGCATCACCATCGATGTCGCCTACCGCTACTTCGCCACCCCGGCGCGGACGTTCATCCTGGCCGACACCCCCGGGCATGTGCAGTACACCCGCAACACCGTGACGGGCGCGTCGACGGCGGACCTGGTGGTCATCCTGACCGACGCCCGCACCGGGGTGGTCAACCAGACCCGGCGGCACGCGGCGGTTGCGGCGCTGCTCGGTGTCCCGCACCTGCTGCTGGCAGTGAACAAGATCGACCTGGTCGACTACGACCAGCAGGTGTTCGACGCGATCGCCGCGGAGTTCTCCGCATACGCCGTGGAGCTGGGCATCCCGGAGGTGACGGCGATCCCGATCTCCGCGCTGCACGGCGACAACGTCGTCACCCGGTCGGAGCGGATCGGCTGGTACACCGGGCCGAGTGTGCTGGAGCACCTGGAGAACGTCGATCTGGCCGACCAGTCGACCACCGAGGCGGTGCGGTTTCCCGTGCAGTACGTCATCCGCCCGCGCTCGGACGAATTGCCGGACTACCGCGGTTACGCCGGCCGGGTCACCGCCGGGACCGTTCGTCCCGGTGACGAGATCGTGGTGCTGCCTTCCGGTGGGCGCTCGGCCGTCCAGAGCATCGACACCGCTGACGGGCCAAGGGATCTCGCTCGCGCGGGGGAGTCGGTCACGCTGCTGCTCGAGGACGATCTCGACCTGTCCCGCGGCGACCTGATCTCCGGGGTCGCCGACGCGCCGGAGCCGGTCACCGAGTTCGGCGCGACCATCACCCTGCTCGCCGAAAGGCCGCTGCGGCGCGGCGCCCGTGCGCTGTTGCGGTACGGCACCAGCACCACCAGGGTGATCGTCACCTCGATCGACGGCCTGCTCGATATCGACTCGCTCACCTACCGACCGGCGCCGGACGCGTTGGCGCTCAACGACATCGCCAAGGTGACGTTGCGCACCGCGGATGCGCTGCCGGTTGAGGACTACCGGCCGGGCGGCGCCGTCGGCTCGCTGTTGATCATCGAACCGT
>DASQFG010000103.1:0-6932 GCA_035633315.1 Nakamurella sp.
CGGCCCCCGGCAGCACGGACGTGGTGTCGGACGGCGGGCAGTCGATACCGTCCGCGACCGACCGGCCGACCGAGAATGGCAGCAAACCCACTCGGCGGCAACGCATCTGGCGAGGGACCGGCCGCGGGATCGCGCTGCTCGCGGTGGCCATCACGGTGATGATGATCGCGCTGGCCATTGGGATGCGGTCCAACGACTCGGCCATCGACGATCATCTCGGCACTGCGACGGCCACGGTGCTGTCGGTGTCCCCGTTGCGCACGGGCATCGAGTTCGTCGACGCGACCGGAGCGACCGTCCGCCCCGCGGGTGGCGTGCTGTACCCGGGCCTGCTCTCGCTGGGGCAGCAATTCGTGGTCGAGTACTCCACGCAGGACCCGCAGATCGCCAGGGTCGCGGGACGAACCGCGTCCGTCGGCACGATCATGATCGTGCTCAGCCTGGCCGGCACCTACCTGGTTGCCGCGCCGCTGATCTGGTGGTGCCGCCGCCGGTCACGGTTGCCGCTGCTGTCCTTCCGGCGGGATCGCTAGCCGTTCGGCGCAGTCCCTGCGGGGACGTGACCGAGGGTAAGTGAACGAGGGTGAGTGAACGAGGGTGAGTGAACGAGGGTGAGTGAACGAGGGTGAGTGAACGAGGGTGAGTGAACGAGGGCGGTGGCACGCTCTTGCCCGGCTGGTCGGATGACTCGCATCACGCCACACCGCAGATGGACCGACTCCGGCAGTCACGTCGGTAGGCTGCACGTCCATGAGCAGGGCCGGGCTGGAGAAACAGCCACAGCAGGTAGCCGAAATGTTCGACGCCGTGGCAGAGCGCTACGACCGGACGAACACCATCCTGTCCGGTGCGCAGGACAGACGCTGGCGCCGGCACACGGTGCGCGCCCTCGAATTGTTGCCCGGCCAGAAGGTGCTCGACGTCGCGGCCGGTACCGGGGTGTCCACGAAGGCGCTCGCGGCCAGCGGCGCCTGGTGTGTGGCAACGGATTTCTCGCTCGGCATGCTGTCCGCGACCAAGGATCCCTGGCTGCCGCGGGTGGCCGGCGATGCGCTGCACCTGCCGTTCGCGGATGCCAGCTTCGACGCGGTGACGATCTCGTTCGGACTGCGCAACGTGGAGGATCCGACCGCGGCGCTGGCCGAGTTCGCCCGGGTGACCCGCCCCGGAGGGAGGCTGTTGGTGTGCGAGTTCTCCCGGCCCCGCCCTGCCCCGATCCGCTGGGGCTACCGGTGGTACCTGCATCACGTGCTGCCCAAGCTCGCCGGCCGGGTCTCGTCCAACCCCGAGGCCTACACCTACCTGCAGGAAACCATCGACGCCTGGCCGGATCAGCCCTCGCTGGCCAGGCTGATCACCCGGGCCGGGTGGACCGACGTGAGGTGGCGGAACATGACCTTCGGCGTGGTGGCGCTGCACCGCGCGGTGCTTTGCGGGGGCTGATGTGCCAGAGCTGACGCGAGCCCGGGCCGCGGCGGCCTCGCTCGGCTGTCCGGTCTGTCCGGTCTGTCGGGATGATCGACATCCCTGGCCGTTTCGTGTCGTGTGACGACCACAAACGGCCGGAGAACGTGATCACCCGGAGTCTGCGACGGTGCGTCGGATGCCCGCCCGACGGACGCGAGGCCAACGTTGGCGATGTGACGAAATCCTCGTCACATCGCGCCGCAACGGTCCTGGTTGGTCGCGCCGGAAGCGAGTCCTACACTGATGGCGCGCGACCTCGTGAACGAATTCACAATCTCGATCGCAGGGCGCCGGGGCCTGCCGCCGCATCGCCCCTTCTGTCTGATGACGACCGGTGCGGAGGACCGATGAGCCAGTCGAACGCGGTGCGAAACCCCGACAACAACGCCGACGTCATCGTCGTCGGCGCCGGTCCGGCGGGCTCCACCGCAGCGACCTACCTGGCCCGGTCGGGGGTCGATGTGCTGCTGCTGGAGAAGTCGACCTTCCCGCGCGACAAGGTCTGCGGTGACGGCCTGACCCCCCGCGGGGTCAAGCAGGTGCTGGCTCTCGGTATCGACGTCTCCGGACCCGATTGGTTGAAGAACAAGGGCCTGCGGGTCATCGGCGGCGGGCGCAGCCTCGAGCTGCCGTGGCCGGTGCTGCAGGACTATCCGGACTTCGGCCTGGTCCGGCCGCGACGCGACTTCGACGACATCCTGGCCACCCTCGCGGTCAAGGCCGGCGCCCGGATGCGCGTCGCCACGTCGGTGACGGCGCCCGCGCGGGACGACCGCACTGGGCGGATCACCGGCGTCATCGCCAAGACCCCGGAGGGTCCGGCGGAGTTCTCCGCGCCGCTGGTGCTGGCCTGCGACGGGGTGTCCGCGCGGGTGGCGCTCGGCATGGGCATCAACAAGCGTGACGATCGCCCGCTGGGCGTCGCGGTCCGCCGGTACTACCGCAGTCCGTCCCGCGCCAACGACGACTACCTGGAATCCCATCTCGAACTGTGGGACCGCACCGATACCAGCAAGCCGAAGCTGCTTCCGGGCTACGGCTGGATCTTCGGCCTTGGCGACGGCACCGTCAACGTGGGCCTCGGGATGCTCAATTCGTCAAAGGCCTTCGGCAAGACCGACTATCGGGCGCTGCTGCGGACCTGGCTGGACGGCACCCCGGAGGAGTGGGGACTGCGCGAGGAGAACGCGATCGGCCCGATCGGCGGCGCCGGACTACCGATGGGCTTCAACCGGACCCCGCACTACGCCGACGGCCTGCTGCTGGTCGGCGACGCCGGCGGCGCGGTCAACCCGTTCAACGGCGAGGGCATCGCGTACGCCATGGAGTCTGCCGCGATGGCCGCCGATTCGGTGCTGCAGGCGCTCGGCCGCCCCGAGGGGGCCAGCCGCGAGGCCGCCCTCGAGGGGTACTCGACCGCGATGAAGGAGCACCTGGGCTCGTACTACCGGCTGGGCGGGATCTTCTCCACGCTGATCGGCAAGCCGTCGGTGATGAAGACCGCGACCCGGCTGGGCCTGCCCCGCAAGGACCTCATGTACCTGGTGCTGAAGATGCTGGCCGGGCTGTACGACAGCCGCGACGGAGACTGGGCGGACCGTGTGGTGCGGTCGCTGAATCGGGTGGCACCCAGTGTGTAGCTGCCCGTTGTCGAGTGGTCGAGGACCGCGGGGGAAGATATCGCCATGGTGAGCATCTACCTACCCATCGTGTTCTTGCTGATCATCGTCGCGGGCTTCGCGATCACCATGGTCACCGTGGTCAGTGACGGGCTGGGGCCGCGGCGCTACAACCGGGCCAAGCTCGACGCCTACGAGTGCGGCATCGAGCCGACCCCGCTGCCCGCCGGGACCGCCGGACGTTTCCCGATCAAGTTCTATCTGACCGCAATGCTGTTCATCGTGTTCGACATCGAGATCGTGTTCCTCTACCCGTGGGCGCAGTCGGCGATCCCGCTCGGGGTGGTCGGGCTGGTCGAGATCATCCTGTTCATCGCCACTGTGGCGATCGTCTACGCCTACGCCTGGCGCCGTGGCGGGCTGGACTGGGATTAGTGCGGAGTTGTCGCTGAGCTGATCCATCCGACGCTGGTGATTCGGAAACGAGAAGGGAGTACTGGGCAATGGGTCTGGAGGAGAAACTCCCCAATGGCATCCTGCTGACCAGCGTCGAGAAGCTGGTCAACTGGACCAGGAAGGCGTCGTTGTTCCCGGCCACTTTCGGGCTGGCCTGCTGTGCGATCGAGATGATGACGACCGGCGCGCCACGCTACGACCTTGGCCGGTTCGGCATGGAGGTGTTCCGGGCATCGCCCCGGCAGGCCGACCTGATGATCGTCGCCGGCCGGGTGAGCCAGAAGATGGCGCCGGTGCTGCGGCAGATCTACGACCAGATGGCGGAGCCCAAATGGGTGCTGTCGATGGGGGTGTGCGCCTCGTCGGGCGGCATGTTCAACAACTACGCGATCGTCCAGGGCGTTGACCACATCGTCCCGGTCGACATGTATCTGCCGGGCTGCCCGCCGCGCCCGGAGATGCTGATCGACGCCATTCTCAAGCTGCACGCCAAGATCATGGACGAGCCGCTCGGGCCGAAACGGGCCGCAGAACTGCAGGGCCGACGCACCGACCTGGTCGCCTCATCGGTCCGGTTCGGCAAGCTGCCGGCCCCGATCGGGACGCCGCAGGTCAACATCGACCAGCTGCAGCGCGACCGGCTCGACGCGAGCAAGTCATGACCGAGGACGCCAAGCCGGGCAACCAGTCCGAACCGCCGAGCCGCGGCGAACAAGCGGCTCCGGCGGCCTCGGGCGGAGTGCCGAGAAGTTCCACCGGCGGCAACGACAGCGCTCCGGCCGCGAGCACCGCGGCCGGCGGCTACACCTCGGTGGACACGCCGGGGGAGAAGCCGTCCGGCACCACTTCGGATGCCTCGGCGCAGGCCGGCGAGTCCAGCGCGGTCGCCGAACGCGGACTGCAGGAGCCGACCCCACCGGTCAGCCCGACCGGGCTGGAACGCACCGGCATGTTCGGCGTCCGCGGCTCCGGTGACACGTCCGGCTACGGCGGCCTGGTGCTGGAGCCGTACACCCCGATCCCGGCAGAGCGGCCGTTCGGCGGTCCCGAAGGAGTGCGCGGAGCGAGGGACGACCGGAGCAGCGGCTCCGACCGATATGGACAGTTCGACGAGGTGGCCGACGCGCTGGCCGCGGCCATGGCCGAGCGGTCGATCCCGGCGTCGGCGATCGTGCAGACCACGGTGGCCAACGGCGAGATCACCTTCTACGCCGGCCGGGACCACCTCACCGCGCTGCTCTGGGCGTTGCGGGACGACGAGTCGCTCCGCTTCGAGCTCGCGTCGTCGATCTCGGGTGTGGACTACGGTCCCGGCGTGCCGCGCCGGTTGCATGTGGTCTACGAGCTGACATCGATGACGTACCGGCGCCGGATCCGGGTGGAAGTGGCGGTCGGTGCGGACGACGCGCACGTGCCCAGCGCGGTTGCGGTGTACCCGACCGCGGACTGGCACGAGCGGGAGATCTGGGACATGTTCGGGATCGTTTTCTCCGGCCATCCCGGATTGACCCGCATCTTGATGCCCGACGACTGGATCGGGCACCCGCAACGCAAGGACTACCCGCTCGGCGGGATCCCGGTGGAATACAAGGGTGCCGAGATTCCCGCCCCGGATCAGCGGAGGTCGTACTCATGACCGACACCCATTCTTCAACAGGCGAATCCGCTGCAGGGGAGCAGGGAAACTCTGCCCGGCAAGGCTTCTCGACCGCGTTCGCGGAGGACTTCCTGCCCGGTGGTGCGCAGGACACCGCAACCAGGTACCGCGCGGAACACGCGGCGGAGGACGTGCGCCTGGCCCGCGGGACGGAGACGACCGAGGGCCGGATGTTCACCATCACCGGCGGCGACTGGGATGCGCTGCTGGCCGACACCCAGTTCGATGCGGACGAACGCATCATCGTCAACATGGGTCCGCAGCACCCGTCGACCCACGGCGTGCTCCGGCTGATCCTCGAACTCGAGGGCGAGACCGTCGTCCAGGCCCGGTCGGTGATCGGCTACCTGCACACCGGTATCGAGAAGTCCTGCGAGTACCGGACCTGGACGCAGGGCGTCACCTTCGTCACCCGCGCCGACTACCTGTCGCCGGCGTTCAACGAGGCGGCGTACTGCATGGCCGTCGAGAAATTGCTCGGCATCGAGGTTCCGCGGCGTGCCGACGTCATCCGGGTGCTGTTGATGGAGCTGACCCGGATCTCCTCGCACCTGGTGGCCATCGCGACCGGCGGCATGGAACTCGGCGCGCTCACCGGTATGACGGCCGGCTTCCGGGAACGCGAGGAAGCTCTGCACCTGATGGAGTTCCTGACCGGACTGCGGATGAACATGGCGTTCATCCGGCCGGGCGGCGTCGCTCAGGACCTGCCGGCGGACGCCATCGAGCACATCAACGCGTTCATCGCGGTGATGGAGTCGCGGCTGCCGGAGTACGACAAACTGCTGTCCGGGCAACCGATCTGGAAGGCCCGCATGAAGGGCGTCGGGGTGCTGCCGGTGGAGGGCTGCATGCAGCTGGGCATCACCGGGCCGGTATTGCGATCGGCCGGGCTGCCCTGGGATCTGCGCAAGGTGATGCCGTACTGCGGGTACGAGGACTACGAGTTCGAGGTACCGACGTCGACCGACGCGGACTGCTACGCGCGCTTCCTGCTCCGGGTCGCGGAGATGTGGGAGTCGCTGAAGATCATGAAGCAATCCGTCAAGCGGCTCGAGGAGCCCGGCCCGGTGATGGTGGCCGATCCGAAAATCGGCTGGCCGGCACAGCTTTCCATCGGCTCGGACGGTATGGGCAACTCGCTGGAGTACATCCGCAAGATCATGGGCCAGTCGATGGAGTCGCTGATCCACCACTTCAAGC
Source organism: Nakamurella sp. (assembly GCA_035633315.1). Classification (GTDB taxonomy): domain Bacteria; phylum Actinomycetota; class Actinomycetes; order Mycobacteriales; family Nakamurellaceae; genus Nakamurella. Next base: position 6,403 of record DASQFG010000103.1, read on the forward strand.
TGGTCACCGAGGGGTTCGATGTGCCGGCCGGGCAGGCCTACGTGGGGATCGAGAACCCGCGCGGTGAACTCGGTTGCCACGTGGTGTCCGACGGTGGCACCAGGCCGTTCCGGGTGCACCTGCGTGACCCCGGATTTGTGAACCTGCAGGCGATGCCGGCGATGGCCGAGGGCGCGATGATCGCCGACGTTGTCGCCGCTGTCGCGTCTTTGGATCCCGTGATGGGTGGCGTCGACCGATGACGACAGCGAGTGAGCACCGCAGGCGCCCCCGGCGCCGAGGAGCGGAGCGAGCGCGGAGTCGAGAGATGTCACCGATGACGACAGCGAGTGAGCATTGCAGGCGCCCCAGGCGTCGAGGAGCGGAGCGAGCGCGGAGTCGAGAGATGTCACCGATGACTGTTTCAACTGCATCAGGAGTTGATCGATGAGTAATCGCATCGGGGTGCCGGTCTTCCTGACGACCGACGTGGTGTTCGACGCGCTCACTCATGCGCGCGCGGACGAACTCATCGCCCGGTACCCGGTGTC
>DASQFG010000104.1:0-5765 GCA_035633315.1 Nakamurella sp.
AAATAGGCCTGCTGGACCCGTTCGATCCCCAGCACGGGGTCAACCCCGCCGGGATCGAGATCGAACGTCCAGCTGCGATCGTCGTGGGTGGGCCCGCAAACTCCCATGGACAGAACTTCTTCCAGCCCCAGCAGGCGCCGCACGATGATCGCCCGGCTGGCCCAGGGGCAGGCGCGGGACACCACCAGGTGGTACCGGCCGGGCTCGACCGGCCATCCGTCCCGGCCGTCGGCGGTGATCCGGTCGGCGATGTAGCCGGAATCGCGGACGAATTCGCCGGCGTCCGAGTGCACACCACTTCGGGGCGCTCCACCCCGACTGCCGTGGCCACCGCTCATCGTTCACCCCCGTCGACCTCGACCGCAGCGCCGATCCGCCCGGCAGGGGCGTGGCGCCTGCTATGACTCTCCGACAACAGACTGACATGCGGCAAGTACCCGCATCGCCCGTGGTCGAACCAACCCATCCGGTGCAGCAGACTGGTCGGCCGGGGAAGCGCACGTTCGGCGTCGAGGAAGAGCTGCTGCTGGTCAGTGCCGACAGCGGGCACCCGGTACCGGCCGGTGCCGAGGTCCTGGAAGCCGCTCAGGAATGGCTGGGCACCGACCGGGATCATCAGGTCGACCACGAGTTCAAGATGGAACAGACCGAGATCGGCTCGGAGCCGTGCACCGAACCGGGGCAGCTCCTGGAGCAGTTGATGGAGCTGCGCCGCACGGTCTCGGCGGCCGCGGGGACCACCGGAGTGCACGCCGTCGCGCTGGCCACCAGCCCGTTCAAGGTCTGGCCCCAGCCGACGGTCAACGAGCGGTACCAGCGGATGACCGAGGCGTTCGGACTGGTCGCCCGCCAACAGCTCACCTGCGGTCAGCACATCCACGTCTCCATCGACTCTGCGGACGAGGGGGTCGCCGTGCTGGACCGGATCCGCCGCTGGCTTCCGGTGATCACCGCGATGTCGGTCAATTCGCCGTTCTATCAGGGCGAGGACACCGGGTACTCCAGCTATCGCACGATCGCCTGGGGTATGTGGCCGACAGCCGGTCCGACCGCACGGTTCGGGGACGTGGCGACCTACCACCGCACCATCGACGAGTTGGTCGCGTCCGGAACCGCGCTGGACGACGGGATGATCTATTTCGACGCCCGGCTGTCCGCCAGGTATCCCACCCTGGAGATCAGGGTGCCGGACGTGTGCACCGACGTCGGCGACTCCGTCCTCATCGCGGTGCTGGCCAGGGCGTTGGTCGACACCGCGGCGGCCGAGTGGGCGGACGGGCTGCCCGACCCGGAGATCCGGGTGGAGATGCTGCGGGCCGCGACCTGGCGTGCCGCACGCTCCGGTCTGTCCGGCGAACTGGTCGATCCCGTGGTGGGCACCCCGGTGCCGGCCTGGTCGCTGGTCGACGACCTGATCCGGCACGTCGAACCGACGCTCCGAGCCAACGGTGAACTGGACTGGGTCGAGAGCGCCGTGCGAAAGCTGCGGACGTCGGGTACCGGCGCGGATCAGCAGCGCACGTCGTTCGCCCGCCGCGGCTTGCTGTCCGATGTGGTGCTGGACGCCGCGAAGCGAACGGTGATCTGACCGCCGCGTGATCTGATCCGTCAGGTGCCCGTCGACTTCTCCGCGTCGGCCTTGCCGCCGGAGGTCTTCCGGGTCCCGCTGGATCGTGAACTCGTCGACCGGGCGCTGCTCGACCGGGTCCCACCGGATCGGGTGCCGCTCGACCGTGACCCACCGGACTTCGAATCGGACTTGGAGTCCGACGAGGCCTTCGAGTCCTCGCCCGAGTCCTTGTGCCGTTCGACGCTGCGTTGCAGCGCGGCCAGCAGGTCGACGACCTCGGCGTCCTCACCCTCCTCCTTCGGCTCCTGCGCTGGAAACGCCTCTCCGCCTTCGAGTTTCGCCTCGATCAGCTGCTCCAGCTCGACGCGGTACTCATCGGTGTAGTCCTCGGGCTGGAAGTCGCCGGCGAAACTCTCCACCAGCATGCCGGCCATCTTCAGCTCGGCGGGCTTGATCGTCACGTCCTCGTCGAGCGAGGGGAATTCGGCGGCCCGCACCTCGTCCGGCCACAGCAGCGTCTGGATGACGAGCACGTCGTCCCGCACCCGGAGCGCGGCCAGCCGGGTCTTCTGCCGGAGCGCGAAGTTGACGATGGCGATGCGATCGGTCTGCTCCAGGGTGCGGCAGAGCAGCACGTAGGCCTTGGTCGACGTGGAGGCGGGTTCGAGGTAGTAGCTCTTGTCGAACAGCAGGGGATCGATCTGGTCGGCCGGCACGAAGCTGGAGACCTCGATCTCCCGGCTGCTGTTCGCCGGCAGCTGCGCGAAGTCGTCGTCGGTCAGGATGACGGTCCGGCCGTCCTCGGCCTCGTAGGCCTTCGCGATGTCGGCGAACTCCACTGTCTTGCCGTCCAGCTCGCACACCCGCTTGTAGCGGATTCGCCCGCCGTCGGCCTCGTGCACCTGGTGGAACCGGATGTCACGCTCCTCGGTCGCCGAATACACCTTCACCGGCACGTTCACCAGACCGAAGGCTACTGAGCCTTTCCAGATCGATCGCATGTGCCCATGATGGACCTTTCCAGTGCGCATTGACCAGGCGCATTGACCAGGCAGATCAGCAACCGTGAAGATCGAGAGCGGGTGGCAAGGGTGGCGGGCGGCGACAGCGCGAACGTCGAACTCGACGGTCACCGGCTGAGCCTCACCCACCTGCGCAAGGTGCTGTACCCGGCGACCGGGACGACGAAGTCGGAGATCATCGGGTACTTCGCCGAGGTCGCGCACGTCATGATCCCGCATCTGGCGGGTCGTCCGGTGACCCGGAAGCGTTGGCCGGACGGCGTTTCCACCACCCCCTTCTTCCACAAGAACCTCGACCGTGGCACTCCCTCCTGGGTGAGCCGCCGTGTCATCGAGCACTCCGACGGCCCGAAGGCCTACCCGGTGGTCGACTCTCCCGCGACGCTCGCCTGGCTCGGGCAGATCGCGGCGCTGGAACTGCACGTGCCCCAGTGGAGGTTCGAGCCCGGTGGAGGCGTCGGGCGGCCGGACCGGCTGGTGTTCGATCTCGATCCCGGACCCGGCGTCGGGCTGGCGGAGTGCGCCGAGGTCGCGCGCGCGGTGCGCCGCCGTTTGTCCGGCTCCGTGGTCGTACCGGTCACCAGCGGGTCCAAGGGCATCCACCTGTACAGCAGGCTCGACGGGACGATGACGTCCGACGATGCGTCGCTGTTCGCCAAGCAGATTGCGGAAGCGATCGAGACGGACATGCCCGAGCTGGTGGTCTCGCGGATGCTCAAGTCGCTGCGCCCCGGGAAGGTGTTCATCGACTGGTCGCAGAACAACGGGTCGAAGACCACCATCGCCCCGTACTCGCTGCGCGGGCGGGAACACCCCACCGTCGCCGCGCCACGGACCTGGGAGGAACTGGAGGACCCAGCACTCCGGCACCTGGAGTACACCGAGGTGCTTGCCCTGCTGGCCGAGGCCCCGGACCCCATGGGGGGCTTGGAGACCGGAGACTGTGACGAAGCCGAGCACCGCGGCCGCAAGGGATCTCGCACGCGACGTGGCAGCATCTCGACGGCGGCAGCCCGCGGGTCGAATGGGGTGAATGAGCGCCTGGATTCCGGCAGCAAGCTGGATACCTACCGGGCCAAGCGGTCCGCGGACAGGACGCCGGAACCCGTCCCGGAGAGCGGTCCGCTGCCGCAGGGAAACGATGACACGTTCGTCATCCAGGAGCATCACGCGCGCCGGCTGCACTACGACTTCCGGCTCGAGCGCGATGGCGTGCTGGTGTCCTGGGCGGTGCCCAGGGGGCTGCCGACCGATTCCGGGCAGAACCGGTTGGCGGTGCACACGGAGGACCATCCGCTGGATTACGCGGATTTCGCGGGCACCATCCCGCACGGCGAGTACGGCGGCGGCACCGTCAGCATTTGGGACGCGGGCACCTACGTCACCGAGAAATGGCGTGACGACGAGGTGATCGTCATTCTCCAGGGCAAGCGCGCCCGTGGCCGGTACGCGCTGATCCGGACGAAGGACTCGTCGTGGTTGATGCATCGAATGAAATCCCAGCAATCGCAGCAGTCCCCGCCGCCGGAGTCCGAGGATCCTGACGACGGCTCCCAGGGCGGTTCCGCAGCTGAGAACGGCGCCGGCGGTGCGGAGGATGTCTCCGCGACGCACGCGGCCTCCGCAGAAGAGGCCACCACCAACGGCGCAAGCGGTCGGCCAACAGGCTCTGCCCGTCGTCGGGAAACCCCGCCGGTTCTCCGAAGGGATCTGCCGGCGCCGCCCACCGATCTACGGCCGATGCTGGCCACCACCGGTACACCGCAGGACATCTCGCCGGACCAGGTCTGGCGTTTCGAGGGGAAGTGGGACGGGATTCGGGCGGTGGCCACGGTCGGTCCGGCTGGGCTCACCCTGCACAGCCGCGCCGGCAACGACTTCACCCGGTCCTATCCCGAGCTCGCTGAACTGAGCGACTTGCTGCACGGCCACAGCGCGGTGCTGGACGGCGAGATCGTCGTAATCGACGACGCCGGCATCACCAGCTTCTCGCGGCTGCAGCAGCGGATGAACCTGGCTGGGGCACGGGACATTGCCCGCATGCGACGGGAGATGCCCGTGCAGTACTGGCTTTTCGACGTGCTGTGGCTGGACGGGGTGTCGTTGTTGCGCAAGAGGTATGACGATCGGCGGCGGGTGCTGGAGGCGCTGCCGCTGTCCGGCGAGGTCTGTCACATTCCCGAACAGCTGGGCGGGTCGGTCGAGGACGCGCTGCAGGGCAGCGTTCGGCGCAAGTGGGAAGGGATCGTGGCCAAACGGGCCGATTCCCAGTACGTGCCGGGCCGACGATCGCGGACCTGGTTCAAGATGAAGAACTTTCGGACACGAGAGGTGGTGGTGGTCGGCTGGCGGCCGGGTGCGGGGCGACGCGAGGGGAGCGTCGGGTCGCTGTTGGTCGCGGTGCCCGATGAACGGGGTGGATTGCGGTACGCCGGTAAAGTCGGCACCGGCTTCACCGACACGGTGCTCGACCAGCTGATGGCTGCGTTGAAGCCTTTGCAGCGCAAGTCGTCGGCGGTCGTCGAAACGGTTCCACGGGAGGACAGTGTGGACGCCGTCTGGGTCGAACCGAGTCTGGTCGGCGAGGTCAGGTTCGCCGACTGGACAAGTGAGCGCCGGTTGCGTGCCGCGAGCTGGCGGGGACTGCGCCCGGACAAGACGGTTGCCGAGATCAACGCCGCGGAATGAGCCGGTACCGACGTGGATCTCGCTGCGCGGGGCATCCTGGCGAAACCCCATTCTTGGGTAACGTTCAGCCCATTGGGCGACGACGTAGCACCGATACGAGTGCGGCGTTTCCGACGTGGGTCCGCCGTTGATCCGAGAGCCACCGCACGCCTGCCACCGTCCACCTCCTTTCGGGTCAGGGCGGGTCCGCGGGGAATTCTTCGACGGGTAGTGGGTCGTCGGTGCTGGTGTACGTGTGGCCGGTCGGTGTTGTCCACGTCGTCGTGTGCGGTCCGGCGCGTTCGGTCTGATGCCCGGCGTGCGTCTTGGCCCGATGATCTTTTCGGCAACGCGCTTTCAGGTTGCTGGCGGTGGTGGGTCCGTCGGGGACGGGGATGACGTGGTCGAGGTCGCCGCGGGTGGCGGAGACGTGGCAGGTGTCGGGGTTGCAGACGGCGTCGCGGTAGGTGACGGCCAGGGCCAACTTCTTCGAGGGGAACCGGCCG
>DASQFG010000105.1:0-4327 GCA_035633315.1 Nakamurella sp.
TGAGTGCCGGGCGACGCCAAGGTGGCGCGGGTTCGTCACGCGAATCACGGGTGGGTCAACGCCCTGCTCGTTCGGCGTGCAGCTCGGACACGATTCCGGCTGGGTCGATTCCGAGGTCAGGCAGCGAACCGAGCAGAGCCGGATTGTCGGCTCTGCGGGAGGCCTCGTCCAGCTCCCTGACTGCGAGCACATTCACCGATGTTCCCGCCAGCAAGGCCAGTCGCTCGAGCCGCGCGACCACGTCGTCGGGCACGTTGCGCAAGTACAGGGTTCTCATTTCACATCGATTCCCCTTCGGGCAGTGCTAGCATCTTGCTCTCACAGTGCTAGCAACATGCTAGCACTGTGAGTGTGTCGCGAGGCGCCGGTTCACGGCACCAGGGTGAGCGCCGACCCGTCGAGTGCGCGCAGCACCGAGAAGTGCCGACGGTCCAACGTCGCAATCGGTGTCTGGCCGAAGCGTTGCGCCAGAACGACATTCGACGCATCCGCCAGACCGATCCGTTGGTCGGCGTAGCGGTCGACGATGGTTCTTGCGGTGCGCAGCTCGGCCACGTCCAGGCAAGCCAGCTCCCAGGCGCCGCCTCCGAGCTCGTCCAGCACCGCCAGCTCGGCCTGGACACCGTGGCGGGTGGCGACGAGGTGGTCGAGCTCGGCGATCACGTACGGCGAGACCACCAGGGGCTCGCTGGCCACCTCGATGGCCCGAGCAACGTCCCGGTGGCGCGGTTCCGCGCTGTCGAAGAACGCCAGCAGTGCACTGGTATCGACGATCACCGTTCGCCGAAGCCCTCGAGTAGTTCCTCGGCCCGCGCGGCGATCGGTTCGGAGCCGGCGAACAGGCCGCCGCGCGGGCGTGGCCGGTCGTCGCTGACCGCGACCCGGATCGCGTCCCTGATCACGGTGGCCTCGGAGACGCCTCGCAGCCGCGCCGTGCGTTTGAGCTGGGACTTGAGCTCGTCCGGGAGGTACACCGTCGTCTTCTCCATGACACATATGGTAATACCGGTGGCACGTGAGGCTCGCCGACGTTCCCCGGCACAGTCAGGGGCGGGGGTGCGTCACAGCGGCACCCGGTAGGCGACCACCCCGGCCGGTGTCGACACCAGCCGCAGCCCGCCGTCCGTCACCGCCGACACCGCGAGCGGAACAGCCGACGGCGTACCAGAAGCGGCGTTCCCGCTGCCGTCGCACTGGACGACCTCGCCCTGCACCCGCCTGTCGCGCCGGATGCTGCCGTCCGTACCCATCCACTCGACGGTCTGGTCGAAGGACTGCCGGCCGGGGCACCAGAACGTCTCGCCGCCGGCCGGAGCGCGCGATGACCCGTCGTCCAGGTCGACCACCCGGCCACCGGTGAGCAGGCGATGATCATCGAGCAGGCTGACGGTCGGGCCGAAGGCGTCCACTGCAAGGGACCGTTCCGCGCCGAGCGGGACGGACCAGATGGGTTCGCCCGTTTGCAGGTCGACCCGCTCCAGCGTGACGGTGAGATCGGTCGCCTCGGTCAGATCGTAGCCACGGTTCGGCGGATTGGAATCAAGCCGGCCGGTGTAGCGGCAGCGCAGCGCCGGGTCGGGCGAACCTGGGGTGGACATCGTGCGGCTGAACCACAGTTTGCCCCGGCACCCGGACCAGGTGCCTGGCTTGCTCCAGACGACCGCGCCGTCGTTGCGGTTGATCCCGACGGTGACCAGATTCGTCGCCAAATCCAGCGAAGGGTATCGGCCACCGCTATCTGAACTGCCGCTCCAACCTGTGTGCACCGACAGCTCCAGCATCGGCGTGGCTCCATCGTCTTCTGTGACCCACCAGCCGTCCAAGGTCGCGCCGGCGCCGGCGAGGTCGGTGACCGGCCGGGACCAGACGACCGCGCCGTCCCGGACGACGCCGAGGGTGTCGGTGGGCGCCCCGTTGATCTGCACCACGTCGTTCCTCAGCACCGTGTACGGCGCTGAGGGCGCGGCCGCCGGTTCCGGAATGAGGGTCAGCGCGCCGGTGCCCCGATCGATCCGGAACCGGCGCGAGGTGAGGGTGGTCGCATTCGGTTCCAGGTAGTAGGCGGTCGCGCACCAGGTAGCGGGGTCGTCGTAGCAGACCGCGGGGAATCCGAGCCACCACTGCATTTCGGTGACGATGACGTCGGCACCGGTGGCCGGGTCGATCAATGCGATCTGCGCCATCCGGTCGTTGTTCGGCACTGGCCTGAGAAAGGCGACCTTGTCGTCGAGGGTGACGACTTCCACCTCCTGGCGGGGCGACAGTGCCCCCGCCGTGGCTGGATGTCGCCACCGCTCCGCCCCGGTCGCCGGGTCGAGCCCGATGAGAAACAGCTGGGTGCCAACGGTTCCGTAGAGCACGGCCGTTTCGCCCACCAACTTCGGTGTGGTCTTCGCCTCGAATCCCGTTGCCGCCCAGGCCTGTTCGACCGCGTGCAGGGCGGGAGCTGCCGGTTCGCCACCGGCGGCCGCCGAGGAGGGTGTGGAATCGGCCGTCGAATCCGGAGTGGCCTCCGTCGAGGCGCTCGTCGCCGTTTCACTACCGGCAGCACCACCATCAGCATCAGCATCTCCACCTGCCGCGGGCGGCACCAGGAATCCGGCAACTCCGTCGGACAGCGCGATCACCCGTCGGTCGCCATCGAACGACGCCGACAGTTTCGACGGGATCGCCGCCGTCGGCAGCGGCGCCGCGGACCCGTCCGGGCGACACGGATGCACCACCCCCGACCGCTTCGCCGTGGTGATGGGCGTCGACTCCTGGAAGTACGGCTCCGGGCGCGGGAAGGCGCTCTCGTCGGTGCACCACAGGACATCATCCGCGGTGGTCGGACGGGACTGGCCGGCCTGCAGGTCGACCACCAACCATCCCGCGGAGTTGGCCACGACCACGTGGTCGTCGTCCAGCAGGGCCGACTTCTGGCCGGCGCTGTCCGAGGCCAGCGCGCGGGCGTCGCCGACGTCGGCGGTCCACCGGACGTCTCCTGTCATCGGATCGAACGCCTCGACGGCGACGGAGAGGTCCGTGGTGGTCAATTGCAATCCGCGCAGTGCGCTGAAATTCCTGACCGCGCTGCCGGTGTACTTGCATCGGTAGGCGAGTGTGTCCGCCGCGTCGTCCTCGGTGACGTCCCACAACAAGTAGGGGTCAGCCCCGCACCCGACCGCCGCGCCCGGACTAACCCACCGCACGGCGCCGTCGGCCAATGAGACCGACGCGCTCGCAACGTCTTTCGCCAGGTCGAGCCGCGCCCCACCGGGCTGATCGGTGCCGCGGCCCTCCGTCGTCATGATCGCAAAGCCGTGGCTCTCGGTGTCCCAGGTGGTGAAGTACCAGGGCCTGGGCATCGTCGGTCCCCAGATGTCGCTGGACGGTTTCGTCCAGAGCACCGAACCGTCGACCCGGCGGCCGATCTGCATGGCGCCGTCATCGGAGAGGGAGTAGAACAGATCCCCGACCGGCAGCTGGTAGTCGTCTGTCGCGGAGTCGTCGACGTCGACCGCCACGGTGTCGCCGGTCGCCCGGTTGACCCGGAACCGTCGCAGATCCCAGTGCCCGCCGGCCTGTTGGACGTACGAGGTCAGACACACCCAGGCGTCGTCGTGGCACCGTGCCGGCAGGGTGTACCAGTACCGCGCCGCCGACACGGTGAGGTCCGCGCCGGTTGTCGGGTCGGCGAGCACCAGCTGGGAGAGCCGCGCGGTGCCGGTGGGCCGCAAATAGGCCACCGCACCGTCGATCTCGCGCACGTCGATCGAGTCCGAACGATCCGTCGGCAGCGCAGCCGGCTTGCTCCACAGCTGGGTTCCGGTCACCGGGTCCAGGCCGTAGATCACCAGGTCGTCGCCCGCCGTCCCGTACACCACGGCAACGCCGCCGACGGCCTGCACCTCGCTGACCGGGGCGATGCCCGCCGCGGTCCAGACCTTCTCCACGGTGGTGCGGTCGGGCGACGAGTCGTTACCGGTGCACCCGGCCAGGCCGACTGTCAGTACAGCGAGCAGTGCCAGTGCCAGCGCGCGGCGCACTGATCTCCGGTCGAGCATGTGTCCCTCCCCGCTGCGCGGCCCCGATGGCCGAACGCGGGAAGGATAGCCAGACTTGCCGTCACCGCCGCCGACTTGTCCACAAAGTGCAGGTAGGGCCCAAGGAACTCGGGTGTCAGCCGAGCGCCAGGATTCGCGGTCGCAGCCAGTCCAGCACGTTGTCGATGTCGGCGACCAGGTGCCGGGTCATCAGTACGTGGTCCGGCGAGAGCATCCACGCGTGCTTGGACTGCACACCGATCACGGTGATCCGCATCGAGAACTGGGCCGGCCGCCGCCCG
>DASQFG010000106.1:0-5771 GCA_035633315.1 Nakamurella sp.
AGCGACGCGGTGATCGGAGCCCAGATCGGTGAGGGTGAGTCGAGCAGCCAGCCCGCCAACGCCCACGACACCCCGGCGGAGACCGCGATCTTCAGCGCCTGCCACAGCACATTCCGGTCGATCCCGAGCAGTTCGGACAGCGGTCGGTCCCGCCACGACGACCGGCCGGTGAGCGCCGCCCGCAGTCGCCTGGCGAGGCGGTCACGCAGCGTGCCGCGCGCGGTGTCGGCGGCGGGGGCCGGGAGCGGGTGGTCCATCTCGTCGATCCTGCCCCACTAGATTCGAATCATGAGTGTGCGTCGCATCATGGGTACGGAGGTCGAGTACGGCATCTCGGTGCCGGGGGAGCCGGGCGTCAACCCGGTGATCTCCTCGACCCAGGTGGTTCTGGCCTACGCCGCCTCGGTGGCCGCGCCGCGGGCCAGGCGTCCGCGCTGGGACTACGAGGTGGAGTCGCCGCTGCGCGATGCCCGCGGGTACGACCTGTCGGCGCTGTTCGGCGCTGCAGAACCGGACGTGGACGACATCGGTGCGGCCAACGTCATCCTGTCCGACGGGGCCCGGCTCTACGTCGACCACGCGCATCCGGAGTTCTCCTCGCCGGAGGTCACCAACCCGCTGGACGGGGTGCTGTTCGACAAGGCCGGTGAGCGGGTGATGGAGGCGGCGGCCCGGCTGGCGGCCTCACTGCCGGGGTCCAAGCCCATCCAGATGTACAAGAACAACGTCGACGGCAAGGGCGCCTCCTACGGCACCCACGAGAACTACCTGTGCCGCCGGGACACCCCGTTTCCGGCGCTGATCGCCGGTCTGACCCCGTTCTTCGCCTCCCGTCAGGTGTTCGCCGGGGCGGGCCGGGTCGGCATCGGCCCGTCCGGGCAGACCGAGGGTTTCCAGCTCGGCCAGCGCTCGGACTACATCGAGGTCGAGGTGGGCCTGGAGACGACGCTGAAGCGGGGCATCATCAACACCCGCGACGAACCGCACGCCGATGCGGACAAGCACCGCCGGCTGCACGTGATCATCGGCGACGCCAACCTGGCCGAGACCGCCACCTACCTCAAGCTGGGCACAACGGCGCTGGTGCTGGCCATGATCGAGGCCGGCTGGCCGTTGCCGGCCGTCGAGCTGGCGCATCCGGTCGCCGCGGTTCACCAGATCTCCCACGACCCCAGCCTCGCGGTCACCGTGCCGCTGACCGACGGCCGCAGGCTGACCGGTGTCGACATTCAGCGTGCCTACGCCGAGGCCGCGGCGCAGTTCGTCGACGATACCTACGGCCAGGACGCCGACGAGCAGACCCTCGATGTGCTCGAGCAGTGGGTGTCGGTGCTGGACAAGCTGGCCGTCGACCCCATGCAGCTGGCCGACGTGCTGGACTGGCCGGCGAAACTCCGCCTGCTGGAAGGGTTCCGGAGCCGTGACGGGCTGTCCTGGGGCGCCCATCGGCTCGCCCTTGTCGACCTGCAGTACTCCGATGTGCGGATGGACAAGGGCCTGTACAACCGGCTGGTCTACCGCGGGTCGATGAAGCGGCTGGTCGACGAGGACGCCGTGCAGGCGGCGATGACGTCGCCGCCGGAGGACACCAGGGCGTACTTCCGTGGCAGGTGCGTGGCGCAGTACGCCGACCGGCTCGCGGCCGCGTCATGGGACTCGGTGATCTTCGACATCGGGCGGGAGTCCCTGGTGCGCATCCCGACCCTGGAACCCACCCGCGGCACCAAGTCTCACGTCGGCGCGCTGCTGGACGCCGCGGCCGATGCCACTGAGCTGGTGGACGCGCTCACCCGCAAGTAGTCGGTGGTCGGAGCGAGGGTCCGGTCGAGGGTGCAGGCAGGACCGATCCGACGCCGGACGCCACCCGGCACCAGGCCCGTGGCGGGCTCACTGTCGGGGCGAATAGGTAGGCTCGCTGATATCTACCGGTGATCGGAGAACCGACATGGCCCAGGAACAGACCACTCGGCAAGGTGGCGGCGACGGCGACGGCGACGACGCCGACGGTGCGGCCGGCCAGGAGCGTCGCGAGAAGCTCGCCGCGGAGACCGACGACATCCTCGACGAGATCGATGACGTGCTGGAGTCCAACGCCGAGGACTTCGTGCGCTCGTACGTGCAAAAGGGCGGCCAGTGACAACGGTTTCCCAGGCTGACCACTGGCCTGTTTCCGCGATACCGGCCGCCTATCTCCGCCCGGGCACCGGGTCGTTCACCGAATTCCTGGCGACGGCGGAGCCGCATCTCGTGCCGGGTGGGCGTGCGGGCGCTGACGCCGCGCCGCTCGCGGTGCCGCACGCCACCACCATCGTCGCGCTGACCTGTGCGGACGGTGTGGTGATGGCCGGCGATCGGCGGGCGACGATGGGCAACATCATCGCTCAACGGGACATCGAGAAGGTCTTCATCGCCGACTCCCACTCCGCGATCGGCATCGCCGGCACGGCCGGCGTGGCGGTGGAGATGGTCCGGCTGTTCCGGCTCGAGCTCGAGCACTACGAGAAGATCGAGGGCGTCCGGCTCTCGCTGGACGGCAAGGCCAACCGGCTGGCCACGATGATCCGCGGCAACCTCGGGGCGGCGATGCAGGGGCTGGCCGTCATCCCGTTGTTCGCCGGGCTGGAGGAAGGCACGGCCAGCGAGCCGGCCGGCCCGGGCCGGATCTTCTCCTACGACATCGCCGGCGGCCGATACGAGGAGCACGACTACTTCGCCGTCGGCTCCGGGTCGCTGTTCGCCCGCTCGGCGCTGAAGAAGCGCTACGAGGTCGGCGCCGACGTGGACACCGCCGTCAAGCTGAGCATCGAGGCGCTCTACGACGCCGCCGACGACGACAGCGCGACCGGCGGCCCGGACGTCACCCGGCGGATCTTCCCGGTAGTGATCACCGTGACGGCCACCGGCGCGGTAAGGGTCCCGGCGGACGACATCGCCGCGGTGTCCGAGGCCGTCCTCGCCGGACGCCTGCTGCACCCAGGGGGCTGACCCGCTCGCTCACCGTCCAGCCGCCCGCTCGCCGCCCCCGGGTCGGCACGATCGACCCACCACCGCACAAGGAGCCCGGCCCGCCGTGACGATGCCCATCTATGCCTCGCCCGAGCAGTTCATGCGCGACCGCTCGGAATACGCCCGCAAGGGCATCTCCCGCGGCCGCAGCGTGGTGGTGACGACCTTCTCGGGCGGGGTGCTGTTCGTCGCGGAGAACCACTCACCGACCCTGCACAAGGTGAGCGAGATCTACGACCGCATCGGGTTCGCGGCGGTCGGCAGGTACAACGAGTTCGAGAATTTGCGCACCGCGGGGATCAGACTGGCCGACGTCAGGGGTTTCTCCTACGACCGCCGCGACGTCACCGGCCGCTGGCTGGCCAACGCCTATGCGCAGACCGTGGGCTCGATCTTCTCAGAGCACCAGAAACCGTTCGAGGTCGAGCTGTGCGTCGCCGAGGTGAGTGCAGCGGGCGCGCCCGGCTGGGCCGGCACCGCCAGCGCCGGGGTCACCACCGGCGCGGACCAGCTCTACCGCATCTCCTACGACGGCTCGATCGTCGACGAGCGTCGCTTCGTGGTGATGGGCGGCGCCACCGAACCGGTGATCGCGGCGCTGACGGAGTCCTTCACGCCCGGCTGGGATGCCGCCACCGCGCTGGCCGCGGCGGTCAGCGCGCTCGGCACGGCGGGCGAGGGCGCTCCGCGGACGCTGCAGCCGACCCAACTCGAAGTGGCCGTACTCGACCGGGCTCTGCAAGGCCGCACATTCCGCCGGATCCAGGGTGCGGCGCTCGCGGCGATGCTGTCGGCGGAGTCGTCCGCGCCGGCGTCCGCCGAGGCAGCAACCGCCGCGGAGGCGCCCCAGAGCCCGGCCGACGGCGTCGGCACGGACGGCGCCGGCGCTTCCTGACGCCCCGCGCGGAGAGCGCCGGACCTCCCTCGGGCAGCGTCTTCTGTGCGTCCGACGTTCGCGCTCCGTCGCCGCCGGAGATCTCTTCGGCACATCGTGTATCAGGTTGTGTATCAGGCGCAGACCGGGTGCTCTCTTGGTGGTGTTCGGGCAGCGCCGAAGAGGGGTTCGGGAGCTTTCCGGACGGAACGCGCCACCGCTAAGCTGCTCGGTGACACCAGCAGCGTCCGCCAGGCGCTGATTCGGGAGGTCCTTGTGCGCGAAGACGATGTCCTAGCGCCCCGCCTCCCGATCGGCCCCGGCTGCCCGTCGCGGACACTCTGGCGTGCGGCCTCGAGCCGCCCGACATCTGGGAGGGCACACTCGTGATCGGTGTGAACAAGGACGCGGCGACTGCGACGGGGGCAACCCCGGACGCGAAGGAATGGGCGGTTGGCGATTCGCCGCCCACCGGGCCGCCCGGCGTCGCACCGAATGACGCCGACCATGTCCGAATCCCGGACGAACAGCACGACACCGTGACGGCGGCGCAGGCCGGTTCGATCGCTGCCGAGTCGGCGGACCAACTCGAACACAAACCGTCGCCTCCCGCCGCACCGGCAGGGCCGGTCGCCCGTCGGCGCGCGGATGCCGGCGATCTCGTCCAGCGCTCGGGTGCGGCGTTCCAGGAGTACCGCGAAGGAGTGCCGGGGGCGATCGACCGGTTGGTGCGGTTGGTGAGCCCATTGCTGTGGCACACCGCACGGCAGTGCGGGCTGACCGCGGCAGAGTCCGAGGACGCCGTGCAACAGACGTTCCTGTTGCTGGTGCGCAACAAGGACACGATCAGCGATCCCCTTGCCGTGGTGCGATGGATGACGGTCAGCCTGCGGCGACTGGCGTGGCGGGAACGGTCGGCCAGCGCGAAGCGATCCGGCGAGGAACCGACCGACGAGGATCTGCCTCGTGCGCCGTCCGCCGAGCACGCGGCGGTGCTCACCGATCAGCAACGCCGGCTGTGGGCGCAGGTGTCGGAATTGTCGGAGCGCTGCCGGCGTTTGCTCGCGGTGATCGCGTTCGCGCCGCGACCGGATTACGCCTCCATCGCCGTCGATCTGGGCATACCGGTGGGGTCCATAGGTCCAACACGAGGCCGCTGTCTTGCGAAGCTGCGCGCCCGACTCGACGGGGGAGACTGGTCATGATGGCTGCGGGCGAAAACGTGACCGGCAGTGGTCGCGGGGACTATGAGATCGATGGCTTCGAGCTCGACGCGGCCGGGCCGATGGACCGTGCGGACCTCCGCTTGCTGACGGACCTGATGGCGATCTACGACGCCGTCGACCCCATGCCGGAGATGTTGCCCGACGTGGTGCTGTTCGGTCTGGACGCGAACAACTTGGACGCGGAGTTCGCGCGGCTGGTGGAATCCGAGTTCGCGGTGTCCGGGGCCAATGGGACACGTTCGGTGGAGCACGCCCGACGGGTGACCTTCGCCAGCGACAGTCTAACCGTGATGGTGGTCGTCAACCCGCAGCGGGACGGCTCCGTGCGGCTGGATGGCTGGGCCGCCCCCGGTGGCCGGTTGCACGCCGAACTGCGAGTAGGCGACTCCACCCTGACCGCCGAGTGCGACGAGTCCGGACGGTTCGTCTTCGACGCGGTCCCCGCTGGGCCCGCGCAGCTGGTGCTGCACCCGACCCTGGAGTCCGACCCGTCGCTGACGCTTCCGGTGGTCACCCCGGCGGTGCACTTATAGCTTGTGCAGGGTGTGTGCGCGCCCGACTTCGATTGTCGTGGTCCCGACGTCCGACTGAACGCTCGCTTCTTCCGTTCCGCCCGAGGACGACCGCCCCTAGCAACGCCCCAGTCACCCGGCGCACCGCGGGTC
>DASQFG010000107.1:0-4695 GCA_035633315.1 Nakamurella sp.
AAACCCGATGTGGTCGACGACCTGGAGGCGCATGTGCTGGCCCGCGAGGTCGCCAAGCAGATCGAAGAGGAGCTGACCTACCCGGGTCAGGTGCGGGTCACCGTCATCCGGGAGTCGCGGGCGACCGAGATCGCCCGGTAGGCGTCGACCGATCGTGCGGAGCGGACCGCAGGACCGGCCTGAACCTTTACCGGCCCGAGCGGTTTGACCTGCCCGAGCAGTTTGACCGGCCCGAGCGGCTTGACCTGCCCGAACATCGTGCGGAATCCGCAGGCTCAGGAGGGGGAGTAGCCGTCCCGGGTCGGCATCACCGTCGCCGAGCCTGGTTCATCGAGCACCATCACCTGCTGCCGTGCCTGCAGCAGGTCGGTCTGCCCGTCACCGCCACCGATCACGATCTGCGTGCCGCCGCGGCTGCTGAGCTTGCGTTCGAGGTAGGTCGAGAGTCGTCCAAGCGCCAGGTTGATCAGGATGTAGATGACGGCGATGACAACGTAGGTGGGCAGCAGGTTGCCGTAGTTGCTCGCCGAGGTGCCTGCCGCACGCCGCAATTCGAC
The DNA here is from genome assembly GCA_035633315.1 of Nakamurella sp. Taxonomy (GTDB): domain Bacteria; phylum Actinomycetota; class Actinomycetes; order Mycobacteriales; family Nakamurellaceae; genus Nakamurella. The sequence goes on from DASQFG010000107.1 coordinate 558, forward strand.
GTAGCCGACGAAAATCCCGCCCAGTGCCGTGTCCTTGACGATGACAACCAGCTGGCTGACCACCGCCGGCAGCATCGAGGTGATTGCCTGAGGCAGCAGGATGATCGTCATGACCTGCGACTTGCGCAGCCCGATCGCGCTTGCTGCCTCGGTCTGCCCGCGGGGCACGGCGAGAATCCCGGCCCGAACCACCTCGGCCAGCACCGAGCCGTTGTACAGCACCAGTGCGATCACCACGGCAGCGAACGGGCTGGACCAACTGAAGATGGCGAACCAGAGCTGGAACGCGAACACCATCAGGATCAGGACCGGGATCGACCGGAAGAACTCCACCACGATCCCGGCAGGCCAACGGACCCAGCCGTGATCCGACAGCCGGGCGATCCCCAACAAAGCGCCGATGGGCAGCGCAATGACCACGCTGACCGCGGCCGCCTGCAGGGTCGCCCACAGACCGGGCAGCAGATAGGTCGTCCAGTTCTCCGCTTCCAGGAACGGCGACCACTTCTCCGCGGTGAGCTGGTTCTTGGAGGCCACGATCGACAGCACCCACCACAGCAGAGCGGCCAGCACCACACCGAACGCCACACTGAGGATCACGTTCAGTCGCCGGGCCCGGGGTCCGGGAATGTCGTAGAGGACGGTGGCGAGTTCGCTCATCGTTTCACCGCCGCCCGCTTGGCCAGCGCGCCGAAGACCAGGCCCGTGGGCAACGTCAGCACGATGAAGCCGACCGCGATCACCAGGAACACCGACGTCAGCTTGTCCGGTTCGTTCTCCACCAGGGAGTTCATCAGGGCGGCGGCCTCGGCCACCCCGATCGCGGCGGCGACCGTGGTGTTCTTGGTCAGCGCGATGAGCACCGACCCGAGTGGTGCGACTACCGCGCGGATGGCCTGCGGCAGTACGACGATGCCCAGGACCTGGGTGAAGCGCAGGCCGATCGCCCTGGCCGCCTCGGCCTGCCCGGGTGGCACGGTGTTGATGCCGGACCGGATGGCCTCGCAGACGAACGTCGAGGTGTAGACGATGAAGCCGATGACGGCCAGGCGGAAGTTCTGCGTGTCCAGGTAGCCCTGCGGGTTGACGCCCGCCTCCCTCACCGCCAGCCGCACGCCCAACTGATTGGCGATGACCTGCGACATCATGATGATGACCAAGGTCAGCGGGATGTTCCGGACGATGTTCACCACGCCGCCGGCGAAGCCCCGCATCAGCGGCACCGGACTCACCCGCATCGCCACCAGGATGACGCCGAGAATGAACGACCCGATTGCCGACCAGAAGGTCAGCTGCACGGTCATCCAGAACGCGCCGAGGATGTTGTACCTCGGATCGGACAGGAAGCTGAAGTCCACGCGGGTTCTCCTCCGCAGGTTCCGCTGCAGGTCACTTCACGGCCAAGGATGCGGCGCGCCAACCGGCGTCGGCCCTGATGCTGCACATCCGACGACAACGGAGTGCGGCCCCGGAGGCTCCGGGGGCCGCACTCCCTCACGTCAGCTGGCCGGCGTCGGCGGCGTCGGGATCGTGTACCCGGACGGGCCGACCGTGTCCTGCAGTGCCGTCTTCCAACTGCCGTCGGCGATCATCGCCGCGATCGCGGCGTTGATGGCCGCGGTGCCGGCGGCGTCGCCCTTCTTCAGGCCGATGCCGTAGTTCTCATCGGAGAAGCCCTTGCCGACGACCGTCAGCTCACCGGGGTGCTGGGCGGCGAATCCGGCCAGGATGACGTCATCGGTGGTCACCGCGTCGACCGCTCCCGAGAGCAGCGCCTCGACGCATTCGGTGTAGGTGCCGTACTCCTGCAGCGCGACGTCGGTGGCGTACTTGTCCTTCACCTTCTGCGCCGAGGTCGAGCCCGTCACCGAGCAGAGGATCTTGCCGGACATCGCATCGGGCCCGGTGATGTCGGTGTTGTCCGACTTCACCAGCAGGTCCTGGTGGGCGATGAAGTACGGCCCGGCGAAGTTCACCTTTTCCTTGCGGGCGTCGGTGATCGAGTAGGTGGCCACGATGTAGTCGACTTCGCCGCGTTCGATCAGTCCCTCGCGCTCGGCGGACTTGGCCTCCTTGAACTCGATGTCCGCCGGGTCGACGCCTAGCTTGTCGGCCACGTACTTGGCCACCTCGACGTCGAACCCGGAGAACGTGCCGTCGGGATTCTTCAGCGCCAGCCCGGGCTGGTCGTACTTGATGCCGATGACGACCTTGCCGTTCTTGGCGTTGGCGAGCACCTGCGAATCGGCAACCGCGCCGGAAACGGCGCTCTGCACCGAGCTGACCGCGCTGCTCGCCCGGCTTGCCACCGAGCTTGCCGCGCTTTGCGCCTGGCTGGCCACGCTCTGCGCCGCGCTGGCGGCCGAGCTGGCCGACGGGGTGCTCGAACTGCTACAGCCGGAGACCGCCAGCGTGAGCGCTGCCGCCCCCGCGATAACTGATGCGATTGTGCGGAACCTCATTGGTGTACACCCTCCCGGGTTCGTCCAGCGCGGGCGGATCCCGCACTGGTCCATGACTCGATCAGTGAGTCAAGATCTTGCTGAGGAAGTCCTTGGCGCGGTTGCTGGTGGGATTGGTGAAGAACTCCTGCGGGGTGCCGTCCTCGACGATCTCCCCCTCGGCCATGAACAGCACGCGGTCGCCGGCCTTGCGGGCGAACCCCATCTCGTGGGTGACGACCACCATCGTCATGCCCTCCCTGGCCAGCGACACCATGACGTCAAGAACCTCGTTGACCATTTCCGGATCCAAGGCGCTGGTCGGCTCGTCGAACAGCATCACCTTGGGCTTCATCGCCAGCGCGCGGGCGATCGCGACGCGCTGCTGCTGCCCGCCGGACAGCTGCGCGGGCAGCTTGTCCCGCTGCTCGGCGATGCCGACCCGTTTCAGCAGGGAGTCGGCGAGTTCGTCGGCGTCCTTCTTGCTCATCTTGCGGACCTTGATCGGTCCGAGCGTGACGTTCTGCAGGATCGTCTTGTGCGCGAACAGGTTGAACGACTGGAACACCATGCCGACGTCGGCGCGCAGCTGGGCCAGCCCCTTGCCCTCCGCGGGCAGCCGGACCCCGTCGATCGCGATCTCGCCGGAGTCGATCGATTCCAGCCGGTTGATGGTCCGGCACAGGGTCGATTTCCCCGATCCCGACGGCCCGATGACGATCACCACCTGACCGGCCGGCACGTCGAGCTGGATGTTCTTGAGCACGTGCAGCGTCCCGAAGTGCTTCTCCACGTCGTGCATCATGATCATCGGTGGGCGTGCGCCGTTCGACGGACCGGCTGCGGTCACATGACCTCCCTGTAGCGGCGGGGCACTTACAGCAGGCACCCAGGTTGTCGAGACTGCCATATTCGGCGGTGCTATTGCCCGAAAGAGTACGTTTGGACATCGAACCTTTACCCTTACCCGATCGGGCACGACGAGCTGGCATGCTGATGCGGCCCGACCCGGATCACCTCAACCGGGTATACGGTCTTCGTCGGCGGACGGTTCACGGAATTCTATGGTCCGGTGACCGTCGGCCGGCCACGTACCCTGAAGCGCGTGAGTTCCGCTGTCTTCGACCGGCTCGACCGCCGCAACCCGCCCGATCGGGGTACCCCGACGCCGGCCGCCGCGGGTGCCGAGACGATCACCCAGTCGATCACCGAGCCGATCAGCCAGCCGCGCACGTACCAGGTCCGCACCTACGGGTGCCAGATGAACGTGCACGACTCCGAGCGCCTGTCCGGACTGCTCGAGCAGGCCGGGTACACCCCGATCGAGCAGGGCGAGACCGCCGACGTGGTGGTGTTCAACACCTGCGCGGTCAGGGAGAACGCCGACAACAAGCTGTACGGCAACCTCGGCCACCTGGCCTCGGTCAAGGCCGCGAAACCCGGGATGCAGATCGCCGTCGGCGGTTGCCTCGCACAGAAGGACCGCGGCGAGATCCTGCGCCGCGCGCCGTGGGTCGACGTGGTGTTCGGAACGCACAACGTCGGCTCGCTGCCGACGTTGCTGGAGCGGTCCCGGCACAACGCCCAGGCGGAGATGGAGATCCTGGACGCGCTCGAGGTGTTCCCGTCCACATTGCCCGCAAAGCGGGAATCGGCCTACGCCGGCTGGGTGTCCATCTCGGTGGGCTGCAACAACA
>DASQFG010000108.1:0-3513 GCA_035633315.1 Nakamurella sp.
GCTGCAGACCGCGTCGACCGGGGAGGACGGCTACCGCATCCCGCCGGTCGAGTTCGCGCTGCCGCAGCTGTCGTTCACCCCGGCGGAGACGGCCGCGTTGGCGCTGGCCGGCCGGTTGTGGGAGACCACCGCGCTGGACAGAGCCGGATCCGGTGCCCTGCGCAAGATCCGGGACGCCGCCGGCAACGGCCGAACACCGGCACCCGGCGTATCGACCTCGGCGAACCCGGCGAACGCCGAACACCAGGACACTGCCGAACCGTCGGCGGCCACCCTGCTGCAGCCCAGGGTGCGCACCGGTGATCCGGCGTTCGCGCCGCTGTACGCCGCGGTCCGGGCCAGGCGGGCCGTCGGGTTCGACTACCGGAAGGATCCGACCGCGCCGCCGGAGCCGCGGTCCGTGCAGCCCTGGGGACTGGTGTCCTTCCGGGGCCGCTGGTATCTGGTCGGCCATGACGATCAGCGGGGCGAGCAACGGACCTTCCGGCTGTCCCGGATCGACGGGCAGGTCAGGATGGTCGGCCGCCCCGGCACGGTCCGGCCGCCGGTCGGTATCGACCTACTGGCGGAGGTCGCGAACACCGTCGAGCGTCCCTCCGACCGCACCGCAACCGTCCGGATGCGCTCCGGCCGGGGAGCGGGCCTGCGCCGGACGGCCATCGGCTCGGTCGAAGACCGTGACGCACCGGGCTGGGACCGGGTGACGATCCCGCTGGGCGGCCTGTGGGACACCGCACGGCGGATTGCCGAGCAGGGCCCCGACGCGGTGGCCGAGCAACCGGCAGACCTGGTGGCCGCCGTCATCCGGCTGCTGACCGGCACCCGGCAGGCCGTTGCCGGCGCCGCCGGGAGGGTCCCGCAGCAGGGTGGGGCACGCGCCATCGACCCCGAGCCCCGGCTCGCTCCGTCACCCGGTACCGATCGGTCGGCGGAACCGGACCCCGCCGGCCTGGGCTGGCCGTCATGAGCGAGACCGCGACCGACCGGCTGGCCCGAATGCTGGCCCTGGTGCCCTACATCTCGCGACGTCCCGGTGTCGCGATCGCCGAACTGGCCGGCGAATTCGGCGTCAGCACTGCGCAGATCAGTTCGGACCTCGATCTGCTGATGGTGTGCGGGCTGCCCGGGTATTACCCGGACGACCTCATCGACGTGGTGCTGGACGACGACGGCGGTACGGTCGCGATCGCCTTCGACGCCGGCATCGAGCGGCCCGTCCGGCTGACCGGTGACGAGGCGTTCGCGCTGACCATCGCATTGCGGGCGCTCGCCGAACTGCCCGGCCTGCTGGACGCCGCAGCGGTGCATTCCGCACTGGCGAAGCTGGAGCAGGCGAGCGCGGCGAAATCCGGTCCTGCCGAAGCGGTCCGGGTCGCTGCCGCCGACCCTGCCCCGGCGCTCGGCGCGGTGCGCGAGGCACTGGACCGGTCCCGCCGGTTGTGGATCCGCTACTACACGGCCTCCCGCGACGCCGTCACCGAACGCACCGTGGATCCGTTGCGGCTGCTGGTCACCGACGGGCACGCCTACCTCGAGGCCTACTGCAACCTTGCGGGCTCGATCCGGCATTTCCGGGTCGACCGGATCGAAGAGGTGCGCATCCTGGACGAACCGGCGCAGCCCACCCTCTGGGTGGACTCCGAGATCCCGGACCGGATCTTCCACCCCGACCTGCAGATCCCCCCGGTCACCCTGCGGCTGTCCCGTGGCGCGCGCTGGGTCGCCGAGTACTACCCGATGGAGGACAGCGTCGAGGTCGCCGACCCGCCCGGCGGTCTGCGCGTGCGGATGCGCGCCGCCCGTGACGAGTGGTTGGCCCGGCTGGTGTTGTCGCTCGGCGGTGACGCCGTCATCGAGGACGCGCCCGAGCTCGCAGCGCTCGTTGCCCGGCGAGCGGCCGAGGCGTTGACGGCCTACCCCGCGGAGGCGGTGGCCGCCGCCGCGCAGGCCGGGAACACGGCGGCCCGGGGCTGACCCGCGCGCCGGATCGAACCGGGGCTCCGAACACCCGGGCTGCGTAGGATCGGGCCGAGGATGGTGCCGCACGGCACCGGTCGGCGACAATCGACAGACCTGCCGCGCGGGCAGTCAGTGGGTCGAGCAGCCACGAACCACCGGAAACGAACAGTCCGAAACGTACAGTCCGAAACGATGTACCCGACCCGCCCCAGATCAGCCAAGGAGTGACGCCGTGCCACTGCGGATACCCCGGCTGCGCCGCAAGAAGGAGGAGAAGTCGCCGGACGGCACGATGTCGTTGATGGAGCACCTGTACGAGTTCCGGCGGCGGCTGTTCTTCGCGGTGCTCGGAATCTTCCTCGGGACCGTCATCGGCTTCATCTGGTTCGGCCACGGCGTCCCGGTGATCGGGCTGCCCAGCCTTTCGGCGATCCTGACCGGGCCGTACTGCGCGGTGCCGCCGACCGAACGGGTCCAGCTGGGTACCGGCGACGGCTGCAAACTGCTGGCCACCGGCCCGTTCTCGGCCCTGGAGCTGCAACTGAAGTCCGCGCTGATCGCGGGCGTGGTGCTGTCCAGCCCGGTGTGGCTGTACCAGCTGTGGGCGTTCGTCACGCCGGCGCTGTACTCCAAGGAGCGCAAGTACGCGATCATCTTCGTCAGCTGCGGTGGGGTGCTGTTCGCCCTCGGCGCGGTGCTCGCCTACGTCGTCATCCGGGAGGGTCTGACCGTCCTGCTCAGTTTCGGCGGCGACGCCACCATCGCCGCGCTGTCGCCGGACAGCTACTTCTCGTTCCTGATCGCCATGCTGATCATCTTCGGCGTCTCGTTCGAGCTGCCGCTGCTGCTGATCATGCTCAACCAGATCGGCATGGTGACCGGGGCCAAGTTGGCGAAGTGGCGCCGGTACTCGATCTTCGGGATGGTCGTCTTCGCCGGAGTGGTGGTGCCGGGCAACGACCCGATCACGATGGGCGCGCTGGCGCTGGCGCTGTGCCTGCTGTACGAGGTGTCGGTCCAGGTCACCAGGATTCACGACAAGCGCAAGGCCAAGCGGCTGGGCGCCGACGGTCTCGCCGGGCTCTCCGATGACGAGGCCTCCGCACTGCCGGACGCCGTCGGCGCGACGGGCGGGGCGCAGCCGGTGGCCGCCGCCGGGCCGGTGCCGCAGGCCGAACCGCTGCCTCGGCCGCCTGCTCAGGACTTCGGCGACGCGACCTGAGGGCCGGCGCCGGCCGGACCTGCGCTCGGCGTGCCGGCGGACACAGTTCCCGGCGGGACCGGCACCGCTATGGCCGTCGGGTCGGGCGGCGGGGCCAGCCAGATGGACAGCATGTAGCTCACCACGACCGCGACGATGACGACCGGCATGACCGCCAGTCCGTCGGAACCGAGCAGCAGCGTGGCCAGCAGCACCGAGGTCAGCGGCAGCCGCAGCATGCAGGCGCACATCGCGCCGATGCCCATCGCCACGGCCGGTACCAGCGCGACACCGCCGACGTCGGACAGCAGCAGACCGATGGTCGCGCCAAGGAACATCGACGGGAACACCGG
>DASQFG010000109.1:0-4552 GCA_035633315.1 Nakamurella sp.
TGACAGCGCTGACAGCGCGGGCGGCCTGCTCCAGCAGCAGCACGCCCTCAGGGAGCACCACAGCGACCCACGACATCGAGCGCGCCGGTGACGGTGGCGGGCAGCGTGGTGAGCACCGCCGGCTCGTCCAACGAGACGACCGTCGTGCTGCCCGCACCGATCACGGCGAGCCTGACCGGGCTCGGCGGCTCCGGATCGGGGGTGGAATGGGTGTCGGTGTCGGGGGACGGCAAGACCACCAGCACCGAACCGGTCGGGTTGACCGGGGATGCCGGTGCGGCATCCGCGGGCTCACCGACAAAATGGACGCCCTGAAATCGGACGCCCCCCTGTGCCCGGTCCGCGTTGGCCGGGCTTGCCGCGATCACATCCCCGGCCGGTTCACCGGTCTGGGTCTTCTCACCGCTGCTGGACACCACCGGCGCCCGCGACTTCAACCAGCTCGCGTTCGACGAGTCACCGCCGACCGTCCTCGCGGCGACCACCGCCGCCGGCGCGCGGCCGGACCTCGAGGGCCGGGACGTGAGCTTCGTGGTGACGCCGGTCGCCGGCCAGCAGCAGAAGCTCTCGGACCTGCAGGTCGGCTACCAGCATGCGGTCTGGGAGGGCATCGCCACCGCCGCCGGCGCCAGCACCGTCACCTTCTTCGACGGCACCGGCACGACGCCCGGCACCGGGACCATCCCACCGGTGCCGGTCCCGGATCCGAACGCCAAGATCAATTCCGACCAGCAGGGACCGACCCGGACCTGCACGCTCCCGTCGCCCGCGCTGTTCGCTCCCGACACCCGAACCTGATCGACAAGGCGGCGACGCTGCCGGCGCTGGGCGACTGCGTGGGACCCTCGACCCGGCGACCAAGATCACCGTCGAGGGCCACACCGCGGCGGTCGCGGGTGGCGACAAGGCGTCCGCCACCGACCCGTCGACCCGGCGAGCCACCGAGGTCGCAGCGCTGCTGCGTGAACTCGGGGTGCCGGCCGAGAACGTCACGCAGGTGGTCGGGTACGGAGACACCAAGCCGCTGGTCGAACCGGCGTCGGATCCGGCCAACCGGGCCGTAGTGGTCACTTTCACCACGGCCGGCTGACGGGCGCTCGTCACTTCTCCGGCGGCCACCTTCCGGGTCATCGCTCAGAAGACCCGGATGGCGACCTCGGCCGGTTCGGCGAGCAGTGCTTCGATCTCGTCGTCGAGCTTGACCAGGGTGATCGAGGCGCCGGCCATGTCCAGGGAAGTGCAGTACTCGCCGACGTAGCTGCGCTTGACGGTGATGCCCTGGTCGGCGAGCCGCTGGTGCGCGCGCCGGTACAGGATGTACAGCTCGCTGATCGGGGTGCCGCCGAGCCCGTTGATCATCAGGGCCACGTTGTCGCCCGAGCTGTAGGGCAGGTCGCTGACCACGGCGTCGAGCACCTCGTCGACGATGGCATCGGCCTCGACCAGCTTCTTGCGCTCGCGGCCCGGCTCGCCGTGAATGCCGACGCCCATTTCAATTTCGTCGGAGCCGAGTTCGAACAGCGGGGAGCCCTTGGCCGGCGGGGTGCAGGCGGTCAGCGCCACTCCCATGGTGCGGGTAACGTCGTTCACCTTGCGCCCGATCCGGATGCACTCGTCCAGATCTGCGCCGTTCTCGGACGCCGCGCCGACCGCCTTGATGACGAAGAAGTTCCCGGCCACGCCGCGCCGGCCGATGGTGTAGGTGGAGTCCTTGACGGCGACATCGTCGTTGATGGTGAGGATCTCGACCTTGATGCCCTCGGATTCGGCCATCTCCTTGCCCATGTCGAAGGCCATCCGGTCGCCGGTGTAGTTGTTCACCAGCAGCAGCACGCCCTTGTCCGAGGCGAGCCGCTTCGTCGTCTCGTACACGTAGTCCATCGGCGGCGCCGCGAACACGTCACCGGGACAGGCGGCGTCCAGCATGCCCTTGCCGACCACCATCACATGGGCGGGTTCGTGCCCGGACCCGGAACCCTGGACGATCGATACCTTGTCGGCACGCGGCGCGTCCGCACGCATGATGAGGTTGTACTCGGGGACGTAGGTCAGCGTGCCTGGGTTGGCCAGCGCGATGCCCTCCAGCATTTCCGGGACGAACTGCTTCGGGTCGTTGACGAATTTCTTCATGACTCTCCCTCGGTCGGCCACGCCTGGTTGATGTGCTCCACGAGTACGGCCACCGCCATCGCACCGGCGTCGACCGAACCCCTGCTCCGCTCCCCCGTGTACGACGCCCGCCCGCGTTTCGCGATCATCTCGCTGGTGGCCTCAGCTGCCTGCCTGGCGGTGGTCGCCGCAGCCGCCAGCACCCCCGTCGGGTCGGTGCCGGCCTTGAGTTCGGCGTCGATGCGGTCGGTCATCGGGACCAGCGCGTCCAGCAGCGTCTTGTCGCCGACGTCGGATTGGCCGCGCATCTTGATGCCGTCCGTTGCGGCCCGCAGCATGGCGACCACGTCGTCACCGGTGAGTGTGTCGGCCGTGCCCGCGATAATGCCCGCCTTCATGAAAGCGGTGCCCCAGATGGGCCCGGACGTGCCGCCGATCCGCGAGCTGACGATCATCCCGACCTTTTTCAGGAAGGTCCCCGGATTCGTGCGGTCGATATCGTCCCAACCCTCGATCACCTTTTCGAAGCCTCGGGCCAATGAGTACCCGAAATCCCCGTCACCGACGACAGAATCGAGGTCACCGAAATAGGTTTCGTTGTCGATCGCCGTTTGCGCAATTGTCCGGACGACGAGGTCCACCCGCTGTTGAGTGTCGGTCACCCAGTACCTCCTTGTGCTGGTTCGCCGGCCGCGTGGCCGTCTGGCGTGGCGCTCGAGGTCCGGACACCGGCGCAGGTCCGAAGGTCGTCGAGAGTGAGGTAGTCGCCGGGACGTGCCGGCCCGCGATTGGCCAGCACCTCGATAGGCGGCCGGCCGGGATCGCCGAGTTCGGACACCACGAGCACGGCCTCGTCGAAGGCCTCCTCGCGGGTGTAGCCGCTGACCGTGACCAGGCACGTCAATCCGGCCCGATCGGCGGCGAGCAGGCCGTTGCGGGAATCCTCGACGACCAGCGTGTCGCTCGGGTCCAGACCGAGCCGGTCGAGCACCAACCGGTAGATCGCCGGGTCCGGTTTCTTCGTCGGGACGATGTCCCCGGTGAAAACGCTGATTCTGCCGGCGGTTTCGGGCCCGACGGCGTGCTCCAGCACGGCACGCACGGATTCTTCGGCCGAGGTGGAGGCAACCGCGACCGTCCATCCGGCGTCCAGTGCGGCCGGGATGATCCGCGCGATTCCGGGCCGTGCCGGGAGCTTTCCGTCGCCGACGAGACTGCGGAAATGGGCGGTCTTGCTCTTGTGCCAGGTGGTCAACAGCGCGGCGCGTGCCTCCGCATCGTCGGGGATCGCGGCCGCCTCGACGAAACCCGGGTCAGTGAAGAGGCTGGCCATCCGTTCCTTGCCGCCGCCGATCCTCAGTCGGCGCCCGTACTCGGCCTCGTCCCAGTGGGCGGGCAGGCCGTATTCGTCAAACGTCGCGTTGAAGGCCGGCAGGTGCCCGTACCGTTCGGTGTCGGCCAGTACGCCGTCGCAATCGAAGATCAGCGCCGTCACCAGGCACGCCCGGAACTGCCGAAGGTACGCATGTGCTCGCGTGCCATCTCGTTCACCGCCGCGGTTTGCACCTTGAACAACGACGGCGGATCCCATTTGTTCTTTCCCTCCGCGCCGCGGAGGAATTCCAGGCTCGACTTCATATAGCACTCTTTCAGCGCCGTCGAAATGTTCACCTTCGCGCAGCCACGGGCGATCAGATCGGTGAACTGTTCGGCGCTCATCCCGGTGCCGCCGTGCAGGGCCATCGGGATACCGGTCGCTTCCACCAGGTCGGTGACCCGTTGGTGGTCGAGGACGGGCGCGGCCTTGTACTGCCCGTGCGCGTTACCGATGGCCGGAGCGAAACAGTGCACCCCGGTGCGCTTGATGAAATCCACCGCGATATCCAGGCTCTGCTGCACGGAGGCGCGGTCCGAGCCCACGCCGTCCTCCACGCCCTGGATACCCTCGATCTCGCCCTCCACGTGCGCGCCGTGCGCGGCCGCTTCCTTCACCACTTCAGTTGTCTGGACGAGGTTCTCGGCAACATCGAGCTCGTGCGCGTCGAACAGCACCGAGTTCCAGCCGCCGTCGAGGCAATCGGTGATGACCGACCGCTGCGGGCAGTGGTCCAGGTGCAGGGTGACCGGCACCGGGCAGTCACGGGCAAGCGCCGCGAAGATGCCGTAGAGCTGATCGCGGCCGTACATCTGCACCGTCTTGACCGACGTCTGCAGGATGACCGGCGAGTTCTCCTCGACAGCGGCGGCCAGCACCGCGTCGATCGTCAGGTCATTGATGATGTTGATCGCGGGAACCCCGTATCGCTCCGCGAATGCTCGGTCCAGCGTTTCCTTCAGTGAGACGACCGGCACGTGACCTCCCCGGGTGTACGTCCGGCGAGGGACCGCCGGACCACGCCAGGTCAGTCAAGTACACCTGACCCCGGCGCTGAATGGGGGAAAT
>DASQFG010000110.1:0-6740 GCA_035633315.1 Nakamurella sp.
GCACGTCGACGTTGTCCAGCCCGATGCCGGCTCGCGCCACCACCTTCAGGTTGGGCGCGGCGGCCAGCGCCTCGGCGTCCACCCGGGTCGCCGATCGGATCAGGATGGCGTCGGCCTCCTCGAGCGCGGGCAGCAGCGCGCCGCGATCGGCACCATCGACGTTGCGGATCTCGAACTCGGTCCCCAGGACGTCGAGCGAGGACTGGGCGAGCTGTTCAGCAATCAGCACCACGGGCTTGGGCACAGCGAGTCATCTCCGTCTATTGGGGGGTCGGGGGTCGACCCCCGAGGTCGCATGCGACCCGCCGGTGTCCGGCCGACCGCATGGCCGATCGACAATGGTATCCGCAGCATCGCGGGCTGCCGGACGGCCGCCCTTCCCGTGCCCTTCCCGCCGGCGCCATACCCTAAATGCTGACCCATCCATCTACTCCACGAATGGACAAGCCATGACCAATCCCGGAAGCCAGCAGGGTGGTCTATATCGCCCGGGCCAGGACTGGAGCACCGCCGACGCTAACCCTGCTGACCAGGCACCTGCGGGCGCGGCTCATTTCCCGACGAGCGGATATGGCTACCCAGGGCCTACCACACAGCAACCGCAATACCCGGGGCAGTACTCGCAATATCCCGGGTATCAAAATGCGGGACATCCGGGATACCCGCCGACCGCCGCCCCATACGCGGGCTACTCCCCGCAAGGCGCACCAGCCGCGCCGAAGCGGCCGGCGGCACTCAGCGCGGGCGCAGCGCTGTCGTTCCTCACGGCGTCGACCCTGGGCGTGGCCAGTGCAATCCTGGTGACAGCGGCTGCCGTGGGCAGCGCCATTCAGTCGAGCTTGAACTCGACACCGTTCGGGTCGACGTTCCGCGGCACCTCCGGTGCCGCCACCCGCGAACTGACCACGGTCGCGATCATCGCCGTCGTGATGCTGATCGTCGCATTCACCCTCTTCATGGGCGGAATTGAGGCCGCACTGGCGCATGGTACTGCGATCGCAATCACTGGCAACGTGATAGCCGCGTTGCTGACGTTCATCGTAGTGATACAGACCACAGCCGTGCTGCTTGTTTGGCTCGTAATCCCGGTCGTCGCGGTAGTTCTGCTGGCCCTGCGGCCGGTGCGCGCCTATGTCGTCGCTCGCTCGAACGTCGACTGAACCGTTCGCGGCCGATCGCCGACGGTGGCTCCGATCCACAGCCGCGCCACCGTGCGGTGCAACGGCCGACCGCGACCGTCGACGACCGCGGCGCCGGCCGGTCGCTCGGCGTCAGCCGCGGGCCGCGGTGCCCTCGTAGTCGTCGGCCACGGCCACCCAGCTCATCAGCGGTCGGAGCTTGCGCCCGGTCTCCTCGATCGGGTGCTGCTCCTGCTCGGCCCGGAACTTCTTGAACTCCGGGGCGCCGGCGTCCTGGTCGGCGATGAAGCGGGCTGCGAAGGTGCCGTCCTTGATGTCGGCCAGCACGCCCTGCATGCTCTCCGCGACGTGGTCGTCGATCACCCGCGGACCCGACACGTAGTCGCCGTACTCGGCGGTGTCCGACACCGACCAGCGCTGCTTGGCGATGCCGCCCTCGTACATCAGGTCGACGATCAGCTTCAGCTCGTGCAGGCACTCGAAGTAGGCGATCTCCGGCTGGTAGCCGGCGTTGACCAGGGTCTCGAAGCCCAGCTGCACCAGGCGCGACACGCCGCCGCACAGCACGGCCTGCTCACCGAACAGGTCGGTCTCGGTCTCTTCCGGGAACGTCGTCTTGATGACGCCCGCCCTGGTGCCGCCGATCGCCCTGGCGTAGGACAGCGCGAGCGCCTGCGCGCCACCGGTGGCGTCCTGCTCGACGGCGATCAGGTCGGGTACACCCTTGCCGTCGACGAATTCCCGCCGCACCAGATGCCCCGGGCCCTTCGGCGCGATCATGATCACGTCGACGTCCCCGGGCGGCTTGATGTAGCCGAACCGGATGTTGAAGCCGTGCCCGAAGGCCAGCGCCTTGCCCGCGGTCAGGTGCGGTTCGATCGATTCCGCGTACACGTGCCGCTGCACGTGGTCCGGCGTCAGGATCATGATGACATCTGATTCAGCAGCTGCCTCGGCGACCGAAACCACGCGCAGCCCCTGGTCGGTGGCCTTGCCGCGCGACTTGGATCCTTCCGGCAACCCGACCCGGACGTCGACGCCCGAGTCCCGCAGGCTCAGCGAGTGCGCGTGGCCCTGCGAGCCGTACCCGATGACGGCGACCTTGCGCCCCTGGATGATCGACAGATCGGCGTCGTCGTCGTAGAAGATCTCCGCGGCCATGAACTCCTGCTTTCTCGATGGTGTCCTGCGGCCGGCCACCGACCTCAGGTGGGCCGGACGGTCGTTGTCCGGCGGATGGTTCGTTGTCGATCGGGGTTCGTTGCCGATCGAGGTGGTTCTGCGGATGGTGAGCTTGTCGAACCGGGATCCCAGTCGGCCCCCCGGGGCGACTAGTCTGCCCTGCTGGCGGACGAGGTGATGGACCGCGGTCCACGGCCGAGCGCGACCATGCCGGACTGCACCAGCTCGCGCACCCCGAACGGCTCCAGCATCTTCGTCAACGCCTCGAGTTTGTCGCTGGTGCCCGTCGCCTCGACGGTCACCGAGTCCGGCGCGACGTCGATGATGTGCGCCCGGAACATGTCCACGATCGAGACGATCTGCGCGCGGGCATTGGCGTCCGAACGCAGTTTGATCAGCAGCAGTTCACGTTGCACGGCAGCGGTCGGCGCCAGCTCCACGATCTTCAGCACGTTGATCAGCTTGTTGAGCTGCTTGGTCACCTGTTCGAGCGGCAGGCCTTCGACCGCGACCACGATGGTCATCCGCGACACGTCCGGGTTCTCCGTCGGGCCCACCGCCAGCGAATGGATGTTGAATCCCCGCCGCGAGAACAGCGACGACACCCGGGCCAGCACACCGGGTTTGTTCTCGACCAGGACCGACAGTGTGTGGCGCGTCACTGCGACTTCACTCCTTAGGTACTGCTCTTGGTACTGCTGCCAGGTGGTACTCGGTGAGTGTCGGGTGGTATCGGGCGCTGTCGGTGGTGCCTGCCGGATCCCGCAACGGATCGCGGCAGGAGGTGACGTCCGGCGGGTGGGCCGCCAGCAGCACCTGGGTGACCGGTACAGGCCGATCGGTGACGAGAAGTCCCCACCACGAATCGGTTTCGCGCGGTCGTGGTCGGTGGCCTATTCGTCGAACAACGGCCGGATGTCGCGGGCCGCCATGATCTGGTCGTTACCGGTGCCGGCGGCCACCATCGGCCAGACCTGGGCGTCCGCGCCGACCACGAAATCGATCACGACGGGCCGGTCGTTGACCGCCATCGCCGCTTCGATCGTGCGGTCGACCTCTTCCTTGGACTCGCACCGCAGACCCAGGCAGCCGTAGGCCTCGGCCAGCAGCTTGAAGTCCGGGATGTGGTGCTTGTGGGTGCCCAGATCGGTCTGCGAGTAGCGCTCCCCGTAGAACAGGGTCTGCCATTGCCGGACCATGCCAAGGTTGCCGTTGTTGATGATCGCGACCTTGATCGGGATGTTCTCGATCGCGCAGGTGGCCAGTTCCTGGTTGGTCATCTGGAAACAGCCGTCACCGTCGATCGCCCACACGACGGCGTCGGGGCGGCCCATCTTGGCGCCCATCGCGGCCGGGACCGCGTACCCCATCGTGCCAAGACCACCCGAGTTGAGCCAGGTTCCGGGCTTCTCGTAGGAGATGAACTGCGCCGCCCACATCTGGTGCTGGCCGACGCCGGCGGCGTAGATCGCATCCGGGCCGGCGATCTTGCCCAGCCGCTCGATGACGTACTGCGGGGACAGTGACCCGTCGGCCGGCCAGTCGTAGCCGAGCGGGAAGGTCGCCCGCAGGTCGTCGAGCTCGGCCCACCACGCGGTGAGGTCGGCCACGACCCCGGCCGCCTGCTCCAGGCCGACGGAGGTGATCAACTCGGTGATCACCTCCAGCGCGTCACCGACGATCGGCACCTCCGCCACCCGGTTCTTGCCGATCTCGGCCGGGTCGATGTCGGCGTGGATGACCGTCGCGCCCGGCGCGAAGGTGGAGAGCTGGCCGGTCACCCGGTCGTCGAATCGGGCACCCAGCGCGACGATGAGGTCGGCGCGCTGCATGGCCCCCACTGCCGCCACGGTGCCGTGCATCCCCGGCATCCCCAGGTGCTGGATGTGCGAATCGGGGAAGGCGCCGCGGGCCATGAGCGTGGTGACGACCGGAATCCCGGTCAGCTCGGCCAGTTGCCGAAAGGCATCGGTCGCCCGAGCCTTCAGCACCCCACCGCCCACATAGAGCACCGGGCGCCGCGCCGAGGCGATCAGCTTGGCGGCCGCGGTGATCTGCCCCGAATGCGGCCGCATGGTCGGCCGGTATCCGGGGAGATGGAGGTCCTGCGGCCAGACGAAGGTGGTCTCCGACTGCAGAACGTCCTTCGGAATGTCCACCAGCACCGGGCCGGGTCGGCCCGTGGATGCCAGGTGAAACGCGGCAGCGATCGTTTGTGGGATCTCTGCCGGGTCCGTGACGAGGAAATTGTGTTTCGTGATCGGCATGGTGATGCCGCAGATGTCGGCCTCCTGGAAGCCGTCCGTGCCGATCATCGGCCGGCCGACCTGCCCGGTGATCGCGACCACCGGCACCGAATCCATGTGCGCGTCGGCGAGCGGGGTGACGAGGTTGGTGGCGCCGGGGCCCGAGGTCGCCATGCAGACGCCGACCTTTCCGGACGCCTGCGCGTAACCGGTGGCCGCGTGCCCGGCCCCCTGCTCGTGACGGACCAGTACGTGCCGGACCCGGGTGGAGTCCAGCAGCGGGTCGTACACCGGGAGCACCGCCCCGCCGGGGATGCCGAACACGATCTCGGCGCCGGCTTCTTCCAGTGATCGCACCACCGCCGCTGCGCCGGTCACCTTCTCGACGATGCGCGGCGCCGTGGGCAGCGTCGGTGCCGTCGGCGCCGGTGTGCCGGCGGCCGAGGCCGTCGGCGCGGTGTGCGGGGTTGTTGTCGTGTGCGGGACCACTGCTGGTCGGCCTTCGGCGATGCGGCTCTGCGTCATCGTGACCTTCTTCTCGGGGCTGCTCTGCGGTACTGCCGGGGGCATTTCTGGTGGCTCTGCATGGTCGATCTGTCCGTACTGTGCGGATCTGCGGGATCCGCCGCCGTCGTCCAGACAACAAAAAACCCCTCGTCACCGGGGGTGACCAAGGGGTTGCGCGTCTTCGCCGGTCGGCGACGACGCGCTAGATGATTACGAGGAGCGAAGACACCACCGCAGGGTAGGACGAGCCCACCGCCACTGTCAAACAGGCGAGAACATGATCTCAGCATGTGGGAAGAGTTTCCCGTGACCTGGGCCGGTCCGGCGGGGTGTCACCATGGAGCGATGTCCCGATCCAACCGTGCTGTGTTCCGGATGCCGGCTGCGTCCGCGGCAATCCCGCTGGTAGCGGTCCTGTGCGTGACCCCACTGGCCACGGTCGGCGGCGGCTGGTGGGCGCTGTACGCGATTCCGGTGATCGCCGCGGTGTACATCATGGTGACGCGAACGACAGCGGATGCCACCCGGGTGACCGCACACGCGCTGCTCGGCGCGAAGCGGATGACCTGGTCGGACATGGACGGGTTGGAATTGCGCGACGCCCGGTGGACGGTCGCCGTGGGTAAGGACGGGCGCCGGCTCCCGCTGCCGATGGTCCGGCCCCGCGATCTGCCCCGGCTCGCGGCGGCGTCCGGCGGCAGCCTGAACCTGGACATGCAGCCGGCCGTCGCCGAGGACACGGTTGACGACGACAACGACGGCCAGGACAACGACGGCCAGGACAACGACGGCCAGGAAGCGGTCGACGATTCTCTCGACGACTCGGCGGGCGAGGTGACGCCCTCCGGGGACGTTGCGAACGGCCTTCCTCCGGCCGCAGAAGTGGCCGCAGACGACGACGCCCAAGACGTTGGCGGCGATGCCGACCAGCGGGGGGACGGCGGAGTCATGGCCGAGCAGCGGGGCGCCGGGCATGCCGGCTCGGCCGGGTGAGAAGGGATCTCGATCGGCCCCCGCCCCGTACGCTGACCCCAGTGACAAGCCGACCCGCGACGGGGCTGCCACCCCGCGAGCCGGCCGGGGCAGGGGGCCTGCATCCGAGCGGGCAAGTGCCGGATGCGCAGGTCGGGTCCGCCGAGCCGTCGACGGGCCCGTTACTCACCGGACCGGTCGCCGCGGACCCGATGACACCGCACCCACCGCCGGCGCCCCACCCACCGCCGGCACCCAGGCAGGGCGTATCCGCGGAACCTCCGGCGTCCCGACCACTGGCCGGAGACGTCCCCGGGGAACGGCACCGGCTCTCCCACCGGGTCATCGCGTACTGGCGGTGGCGCGCGTTGGGGTCGGCGGTCCCGACGCTGCTGCTGCTGATCGCGTTGGCCATCGTCGTAAAGTGGGGTCCGTGGTGGATCCGGTGGGGCATCGTCGGGATCGCGACGGTACTGGTCGTGCTCGCGATGGTGATCCTGCCGCCGATCCGCTACCGGGTGTTCTGGTACGCCATCTCGCCGACCGAGATCGACATCCAGCACGGCATCATCTTCATCAAGCGCAGCGTCGTGCCCATGCATCGGGTGCAGAACCTGCGCACCGAACGCGGCCCGATCGCCGACCATTACCGGATGACCAACCTGAAGATCCGTACCGCGGCCGGGTCGGTGAA
>DASQFG010000111.1:0-6961 GCA_035633315.1 Nakamurella sp.
TGCTGATGTCGCCCGGCACGGTGAACTCGCCCTTGCCCTGATCCAGCGAGCCGAGCGAGATCATCTTTCCGTCGTTGCCGAACAGCCACACTTCGTAGGACGTGCCCGGCATCGGTGGTAGATCAGTCGCGCTGACCCGCACCTGCTGGCCCTGGGTCGTGGCCACCAACTCGGCCCGGCCGAGCTGGCCGTCCTCGCCCGCCAGCGGTCCGGTGGGTACCGACGTCAACGGGGCGGTGGCCTCCACCGTGACGTTGTCGGACCTGTTCTGTACCACCACCAGCACGCCGGCACCGAGCGCGGCGCCGATCAGCAACGCGGCGACGGGTGCGGCCCAGCGTGGCCGGCGCCGGGCGCGGTCGGCAGCGCGCGGCGGGCCCGGTTCCGGTGTCCCGGTGCCGGGTAGGGCACGCAGTGTCGGCGGGTGGGTGGACGCGGCCTGACCCTCGAGTGCGGCGGGTGTCGGCTCCGGTGTCTGACCCGGTTCGGATGCGACCGGCCAGGGAGTGCCGGTGCCGGCCTGCGGGGCGTGCGACGAACCGTTCGTGGTCTGGGCGGCGGCGAAGCCGAGCTCGGCGGCGATGGCGTTCCAGATGTGCTCGCCCGGTTGGCGGGTGCCCTCGCCGTAGTTGCTCAGCTCGGCGAGCTCGACGGTGCGTCGCATCGACTCGACCTCGGCTCGGCATTGTTCGCACTCGGCGAGATGGGCGTCGATGGCCAGATCGATCGGCTCACCCATCGCGAGCAGGGGCAGGTCATCTGGGTCAGGATGTCGCACCATCCACCTCCCAGAGCTTGCGCAAATGAATGAGGGCCCGCCGGATGTGACTCTTGACGGTGCCGAGCGGTATTCCGGTGGTCGCGGCGATTTCCGAATGGCTGAGGTCCCCGTAGAACGCGAGCCGTAGCACCATCCGTTGCTCGTCCGGCAGCCGGTTGAGCTCGTCGCCGATCACGACGCGATCCACCACCCGGTCGGACGATTTGGCGTCGGCCTCGGGCTTTGCCGTGCTCTGCGCCGCGGTCAACACCTTGCGGTCCTTGTCCAGCGC
Organism: Nakamurella sp.; assembly: GCA_035633315.1. Taxonomy (GTDB): domain Bacteria; phylum Actinomycetota; class Actinomycetes; order Mycobacteriales; family Nakamurellaceae; genus Nakamurella. The sequence continues at coordinate 1,053 of DASQFG010000111.1, forward strand.
GGCATATCGGTCCGCAATCTGCCGCCGGGTGATGCCCAGCAACCACGAACCCAGCGAGCCGCGGTCGGGGTTGAATCCCGCCCGGCCCTTCCAGGCCCGGACGAAGACCTGCTGGACGAGATCCTCGGCGTCGTGGTAATTGCCGAGCCGGAGCAAACCGACGCGGTGCACCATCCCGCCGTACCGATCGAAGGCCTGGCGGAGAGCCGCCTCGTCTCCGGCCCGGAATCTTTCCATCCACTCGCCGTCCAAGAGCGGCTCAGAAGTTGCCCCCGACAGGGGGCGCGAGGCGCCGGACACGCTCCTGAGCCTAGGTCATCCACCGGTGGGCACCGCCGTGACGGCGATGTTGTCGTCATATCCGAGCGTCGAGGTGTTGAACGAGCCGCCGCAGGTGATCAACACCAACCGCGGGTCGCCGCCACGGTCGAAGAGCCGATCGAGCGGAACCTCACCCTTGTGCCATTCCTCCCGGGACAGCACCGAGAACGTGCGGGCCGTCCCGGTGTCGTCGGTCACCGTCACCGTGTCTCCCGGTTGCAGCGAGCCCAGCTCGGCCAGCGCGCCGGCGCCCTGGCGGTAATCGTCGACATGACCGGTGAGTACCGCCGATCCCTGGGTCGCGCCCGGTGCCGGTCCGAACCGGTACCAGCCGACGGTCTGGACATCCTCCGGGATGTCCAGTTGGCCGTTGTCGTCGACCCCGACGGGAATGATCGCGTTGTCGACACCGAGCGCAGGAACCTGCACCCGGACCGGTGTGCTTTCTGGTGCTGGTGCTGGTGCTGGTGCTGGTGCTGGTGCTGGTGCTGGTGCTGCCGGCTCGGACGTGCTGGGCGGGGCCGCCGGCGTGCTGTGCATTTCCGGCGCTGCCGAGGTGCTCGGCGCCCGTTGGGTTGCTGTCCCGCCCGTCCCCCCCGATGCCCCCGACGGCATCGGGGAGGACGATCCGGGGTCCTGCGTGAGTGCCATCGCTTCCGCCGCGTTGACGGTGGTGACCGATTGGCCGGCCGGTGCCGGTTGGGTGGCCCACCAGACGATCGGCGCGGCGGCGAGGATGGCGAGTCCCACCACCAGGCTGGTGGCAGCCTGGTGGTGGGACAACCAAGTGCGCTTGCGCGCCTGGTGGTGACGGCCGGGCTCGGTCAGCGGGAGCTCTCCGAGTACAGCCGACGCCCACCGACGACCACGGCGGTGGCGCCGATGGTCAGCAGGGCGACGAGCAGGATGGTCGGCACCGAACTGTCGGCCGGACCGGTGCCGGCCGGGACACCGCCGGGTGCCGAGTGCAGGCCCGGGATGGTGAACGACACCAGAGCCAGGGTGCCGTCCGCGGCGCTACCGACCGCGTGCACGAAGGTGGCCGAGCCCTCTGCCAGGTCCAGGGTGGCCGGGCCGATCGCAACCGTGTCGGTTCCCGCGAGAACCACGTCGGCGTCGACCGAGCCGGCCGGGATGTTCAGCACGCCCTCGCTCGGATTGGTGACGCCCGCGAGGACCACCGCGCCGCCCGCGCGCACGTCGACCGCGGGCGCGGCCGCATCGTGCCGGACCACCAGCCGGGTCTGGCCCGCGGAGATGGTGGAGATGTCGTTGGCGTATGGCGTGACTGTCGGATCGCCGGCCTCGGTGAGGTGGGCGATCAGGGTCACGCTGGTTCCGCCGACCAGGTCGGCGTTCGCGGTCAGCAACGGCGCTGAGGCGTCCGCAGCGTCCGCTGCGGTGATGTCGACCTGGTAGCTGCCTTCCGGAAGATCAAGCGGCCCGGCAACAGTTTCGGGCTGGAAATCGTCGAGGGTCAGGGCGCCGTTCACATAGATGTCGACGGGAAGGCCGGGAATGCCGTGCACCACGTACACCTCTGCGGTGCCGGCGGCGGATGCCGCGGTCGCACCGAGTAGGCTGGCCGCGACGGCAAAGGTGCCGACGGCTGTTGCGGCAATGAGACGCCTCATAGATCCTCCTTGTTGGAGTTGGGATTGCTGACGTCGTGAATACTCGGCCCCCATCGGAATCGGATGCACAGATCCGACATTCATTCGTTCGTGGGATCGCAAAGTCGTGGGGGCGAACGCGAGGGCCTGCCGCGGCGGCGCGGTCTGCCGCGCGGTTTGCGGCGGTGATCCGGCGCATGCCGGCCCCCGCGACGCAGGAGCAGGGTCAGTCGTCAACGCCGCGCGCGATGAGCGCGTCGCCCATCGCGTCGGCCGCCCGCAATGCCCGCACGACCGCGGGTCCGGCCATCGAGCGGAGCGAGAACCCTGTCCCGCGAGCCTTTCTCGCCTCCGACACCTCGCGCACGATATCGACCAGCAACGGAATGCAGCGAATCGTCAGGGCCAGCACCAGACCCACCCGATCCGGATCGACGCCGAACCGGCGCAGCGGTCGGAGCAGCCGCTGGCACAGGTCGAGCATCGCTGTGACCCGCGTGGTGAGGGTGACCAGGGCGGCGATGGCGACTGTGATCAGCAGGCTGCCGCAGACCATCACGGCTCGCTCGGGTCCGCTGAAGATCAGTTGGAAGAGGCCGACGAACAGGATGATCCAGCGCAACGGCCAGAGCTGCGCCCAGGCAACCCGGGCGGGGATGCGGGCGAGCGCGAAGCCGCCGGCGACGAGAATGGCGGCAATTCCCAGCTGCCACGGCGCCTTGGCCGCGACCACCGCGATGACCCCGATCAGCATGCCCAGCAATTTCCATCCAGCCGGAATCCGGTGTAGCACAGAGGATCCGGCGTGGTAGAGCCCGATGGCGGTCATCGCGGCCGCCGGGCGACCGGTGTCGTCATGCCAGCAGCCTGGTGTAGGAGTCGACCGCGGACTCCGGGGAACCGTCGGCAATGACCCGGCCGGAATCCAGCACGACGACGCGATCGAACCCATCGAGCAGGTGCAGATGGTGGGTGACGAGCACGACCTGTTCGGGCATACCCGCCAGCAGATCGTTGACCATTCGTGAGTTGCGCAGGTCCAGCAGCGTCGTCGGTTCGTCGGCGACGATGACGTCCGGCCCGGTGATCAACACCGCGGCGATCGCCAGCAACTGCTTCTGACCGCCGGACAACAGATGTGTCGGGTGATCGGCATGCTCGTGAAGATCGAAGCGGCGCAGCACTTCCCGGGTGCGTTCCTGAATTTCCGGTTTGCTCAGACCGGAACGGCGCAGCGAGAAAGCGACATCCTCTGCCACCGTGGGCATCACGATCTGGTTGTCCGGGTCGGTGAAGACGAAGCCGACGCGACGGCGGACATCGCGGCCCTTGGCGGTGGTGTCCAGGCCGTCAACGGTGACGGACCCGCTGGTCGGTTTCACCAGCCCGTTGATCATCCTGGCCATCGTCGATTTCCCGGAGCCGTTCGCGCCGACGATGCCGATCCGCTGCTCCACCAGTGTCAGGTCGAGCTTCTCCAGCACGATCCGCGTGCCGAACCGGTGATGCACTGCGGTGAAACGGATCTCGGCCACGCCTCAGCCACCGGCTGTCGCGCGTTCGACCAGCATGGCCAGGCCCTGCCCGCCGCCGATCGCGCACGCGGCCATCCCGAACTGCGGCCCGTCCGGGCGCAGCATTCGAGAGGCCAAGCGCAGCAACAGGATCGTTCCCGACGCTCCCCAGGGATGACCGAGACCGATGGCCCCGCCTTCGGTGCAGACCAGATCCTCGTCGATCCCGAGATCGTCGATGACCGCCAGTACCACGGAGGCGAATGCCTCGGTGATCTCGAACGCTCCGATGTCGGTCAGCGTGATACCGCGGCCTGCCGCCCCTTGACGGTCGAGAAGCCGCCGAACGGCCGGGGCCGGGGCGGCACCGGGTAGCGCGGGGTCGCCGGCGGCGATCGCCGTCGCGATGACCCGGAGATGATCCAGGCCGGCCGCCGTCGCGGCCGCGGTGGTGGTCACCGCGAGCACCGCGGCGCCGTCCGAGATACCGCAGGAATTTCCCGCGGTGGCTGTGCCGTCCGCCCCGAAAGACGGCCGGAGCCTGGCCAGCCGCGCTGTGCTCATCCCCGCACGTGGCCGATCGTCCACCGAGACGTTCTGGACGGCAACGATTTCCGGTTTGAAGACGCCCGCCTGCTGGGCCTCGACGGTGCGCGCGTGGGAGCGTGCCGCGTACCCATCCTGCCTTGCCCGGGAGATGCTGCGGGCGGCGGCGAGGGCGTCCGCGGCCTGGCCCATGTCGGGGTCGGGGAATCCCGGTGGCGCGAAGGGCGCGCGGGTGTACCGCACCGGCGCTGCGGATCCCGGCGGACCGGTGGGCGGCCAGAAGCGCCACGGCGCGGTGCTCGCCGATTCCGCTCCGCCGGCCAGAATCAGCCGGGCGTCGCCGGCCCGCACCCTGGACGCCGCCTGCAGCACGGCGTCCAGCCCGGACCCGCATTGGCGGTCCACGGTGACGCCCGGTACCGCCGGCCCCAGCCCGGCGGCCAACCCGGAGACCCTGGCGATGTTTCCCCCTGGCCCCAGGCAGTTACCCAGGATCGCGTCGTCCACCGGCAGGTCCAGCGGTGTGGCCAGTTCGGCGACCTCGGCCAGGACCGGCGCCGTCAGACCCACCACATCGACCGCGGACAGGGAATGGCCCGCAGTGCCGATGGCTGTGCGTCGCCCCAGGGTGAGGACGGGGGCGCCGGGATCGGCGACGTTTCGGACCACGGTGCCCAACCGTAGCTGGCCTGACGGCAGTGATCGTTCCAGCGAACGCTACGGCGGGGACGTGAGTGCGCGGACGGTATCGCAGCGGGCGTTACGGGAGCGGACGCAGCTGCGGCCCGCCGGCCGGCGGGCCGTCCCCCGCGACCGCCCGCAGTACCGCGTCGCCGACCAGCGCCCGCGCGATCTTGCCGTTGCCGGTCCGCGGCAGGCGCCGCACGGTGAACCAGCGCCGCGGCAGCGACGGGCCGTGCAGCACCAGGCGGGCGGCCGACCGGATTCCGTCGAGGTTCCGGGCTTCCGCGGAATCGTCCGCGGCGCGTTCGATGCCCGTGGGTTCGATGCCCGTGGGTTCGATGACCGCGGCGACCACCTCGCCGAGCCGTCGGTGCGGGACCCCGACGACGGCTGCCGCGCGAACGCCCGGCAGGGTGCACAGCGCGGCCTCGATGTCCTCGGCGATCACCGTCGCACCACCCGTGGTGATGGCCGCATCCCCGCGCCCACGCACACGCAGGCCGCCGCCGTCGAGCCATTCGCCGAGGTCGCCGACGGTGGCGTATCCGGCCTGGTCGCGGCGCAACGGACCGATGACGCCGCTCGCGTACCCGGACGCCAGGTAGGGCGAGCGGACCCAGATTTCCCCGTCGCGGAGCTGCACGTCCGCTCCCGGGAAGGGGCGGAGCGCTCCGGCGTGACGGGCGGCGGCGACGAACGACAGCTCGGCGGCGCCGTAGTACTCGGTGACGGCGACGCCGCGGGCGGCGGCATCATCGGCGACCCGGACCGGAAGCGCCGATCCCGCGACCACCGCGGTCCGCAGCGGCGCGGTCGGTGACAGCGCGGCGAGCAGATCGGCCAGCACCGCGGGCACCGCGTGCACCGCGGTGGCGTGGTCGGGGCGGTCGGTGAGCTCGGCGCCCAGCCACAGGGTGTGCACGGCCGCGAACAGGTGCATCGTCGCGTGCAGCGGCCCGGTCAGCAGCACCCGATCCTGCGCGCTCAGGCCGGCCAGTTCCGCGAGCGGGCTGAACGAGCTGGTCCAGGATGCCGCGGTGCGCAGTACCGGGCGCGGCCGTCCTGAGGTGCCCGAGGTCACCGCAATGAGGAAGGTGCCCGGCGGTGCCGACGCTGCGGCGTCGGCCGTCTCGCGAGGTCCGGCAGGATCCGCGATCAGGACCGGGACACCGGCCCTGGCCGCGGCAAGAATGGTGGCGAGCGCGTCCGTCACCGGCAGGCCGGTCGCGTC
>DASQFG010000112.1:0-6715 GCA_035633315.1 Nakamurella sp.
CGCCGGTGCGGTCCTCAACGACGTCATCAACCCGGGAACCGACATCGCTGCGATCGCCTCCGCGGCCAGCCGGATCCGGGTGGCGCCGTTCGATGCGGTCGTCAACTCGTCCACCGGAACGGGCTTCGAGCCGCGCTCGGACAGGTACTCGCGGAATGCGTCGTCCAATCTGCTGGCTGCCGACCTGGCGTGTTGCAGTTCAAGCCGCAGATCGAGCTCGGCGGAGACGGAGGCTTCGGACTGCGTGCCGGTGACCGGCGGGGTAGCAGTCGGGTCGGCGACGCTGCGCTCCGCCGCTACCAGCGCGCCGGCGGCGGCCCGCAGACTCTCGGCCAAGGCGGTCCTGATCTGGGCCGCAGCGCCGCGCGGCCAGAACAAGAATCCGGACACCAGCCCGGCCGCACAACCCATCGCGATGTCCTCGACCCGCAGCAGGCCAACGGTCCAGCCCACCGGTTCGATGATGTTGAACAGGATTACCACCATCACCGTGAACGCCGCCTGGCCCGCCGCGAACGACACCGCCTCCGGGAGGAACGCGGCGACCACGACGACGAAGGGCAGCACGGCCCACAAATGGGCGGGATCGGTGCCGAGCAGCAACACCAGCCCGGCGCCGATCAGGAACCCGAAGAAGGTCCCGATCAGCGCGCGGAGCGCGGTCGACCCGGTGGTCAGCGCGGAGGAGCGCAGCACCGACATGGCCGCGAGCACCACCCAGAAACCGTGTGCGATCTGGGTGACTTCGGCCAACAGCACGGCGAAGGACAGCCCGAGCGCGCCGCGCACACTGTTCTGGAACCAGACCGATCGCCGGGTGATGTGGCCGGCCACGATCCGCCGTGCCGCGGAGAACGGGCTGATCGCGGTGCTGGGAATCTGCCGACCCAGCAGCCGGTCGGTGAGCGGCCGAGCATCCGATGCCGCCGACACCGCGACCGTCTGGCCGGACAGCCGGGTGGTGTAGTAGAGCTCGTGCACGACGGACGGCCGCAGGCGTCCCGCCTCGGCGGTGTCATCGTCCAGGACCTGACGGGCCACCGGCACCGAGAGTCGACGGCCGTCCGCAGGCGCGGGGTCTTCGCGGTGATCGGTGCGTGGAATCTCCACCAGCATGAGCGCGTCGACCACCTCCTCGCGGGCACCAGCCAGGTTCCGTAACGCGGTGGCCAGCTGCTGGCGATGCTCGAAGGCCGGTCGTTCGCCGTGCCTGTCCAAGGCGGTGGCGGAGGAGTCCAGGACTGCCGCGCATGCCTGCACCAGGTCCCGCGCGGCTGCCGGCCATTCGTCGGCTGTTCCGGTCGGAAGCCTGGCGATCACCGCCTTGAGCCACTCCAGCCGGTCGATCAGCTGGACCAGCAGGCGGCTTCCGGTGGTCAGCCCGACCGGGCGGAAGGTGGTGCCACGAAACTGCTGTCGTAGCGCCATGATCGCCTGCCCCGACGCGGCGTCGGCGTCGGCAGGGGAGTCGGGAGGGTAGTCGGCCGGCTGGTTGTCGGCGATGGCCGCCCGGCTCGCGATCTGCCGGCCCAGTGCGCGGCAGGCATCGGCGGCCCTGGCGCGCAGCGCGTCGTGATCACGAGGTGGCCAGAGCAGCACCCCCACGGGTATGGCCAGGGCCGCCGCGATGCCCCACCCGGCCAGCCGAGCGGGGATGTCGGCAGCGGTGCCGGGCACGGTGACCGGCAGGATGAACGTCAGCAGGGCTGCCCGAGTGCCGGCCGCCGACGCGGCACTGAGCACGCCGGAGAAGAGCACCAGGAACCCGACGATCAGCATGCCGACGACCGCCGTCCAGGCGACTGCGGACGCCAGGGTGCCCAGCGTGATCAGCAGAGCCCCGACGATGGTCAGGACCAGGTACGCGCCGAACCGGGCGAACCGGTTGCCCGGGAAGTCGGCGAACAGCAGGAACGCGACACCACCGAAGGAGGCGAACAGGCTCAGGTTCGGGTTACCGATCACCAGGGTGCCGATGGCCAGCCCGGCCGTCACCACGATGGCCACCTTGATGGCTTTGTGCAGCGCGTTGAGCTCCGGGTCGTGCCGGCGCAGCCAGCTCAGGATCGGTGCCATGGGTTCCCTGACGATTCACTCCGGCCGACACCGAGCGGTACCGCCCGTGAGCGGGAATCTATCAAGCCGAATCCAACAGTGCAGATCACCTGGGGAGATCACCGCGGGCACGATTCCTGGGTCAGATCCCCTGGGTCAGATCCCTGGGCACTTCAGGTCATCGGGCCAGCAGCAGCCCCGCGTCACCGAACTCGTGCCAGAGGTAGCGCTGGGCGACCGCAGCGTCGTAGGCGCGCTGGGTCAGCTCCAGGCCGGCGACCGCTTCGACCAGCAGCAGGTGCGAGGCCTCCGGGTTATGCCACCCGGTGATCAGCCCGTCCACCACGGTCACACCGTGCTCCGGGGTGATCACCATTTCGGTCCATCCCGATCGGGGGGTCACGGCTCCACCCGGTCCGGCCGCGGATTCCAGCGCACGGGTCACGGTGGTCCCGACAGCGACCACCCGTCCGCCTGCCGCGCGGGCGGAGTTCACCGATCGCGCGGTGGCTTCCGGCACCTCGAACCACTCCGGCTGCGGCGCCTCGCCGGCGTCCTGCGACGACACTCCCGTGTGCAGGGTGATCGGCGCCATCGCGATACCGTTCGTGACAAGCCGGGTGACCAGCTCCGCAGTGAAGGGGCGCGCCGCGCTGGGCATCTCCGCACTGCCGGGCCGGGTGGCGAAGACCGTCTGGTAGTCCGCCAGGCCGTAGCGGCCGTTCAAGTACCCGTACGCGATCGGCCGCCCGTGCCGGGCGAGATAGCCGATCAGGTCCGCCGTTCCGATCACCTGGACGCGCCAGAGCCGATTGCCGCGCCCGGTCGGTGACGAACCCGACTTGGGATACGGCGCGAGCAGCCTGACCCGGAGGCCGTCGGGCAGGCTGACCACCTCACCGGCCCGTCCGTCCAGGATCGGGCAGCAGGCGTCGGGAGCGGTTCGCAGCTCGATGACCCAATGCCCGTCATCGAGGTGAGTGGCCACGTGCACGACAACCGGACCGCGGCCAGGGGCCCGGCCGTCGACCTCGGCGGCCACCGTGGCCGAGGTGTTGACGACCAGCAGGTCGCCGGGCCGCAGATACTCGGGCAGGTCGCGGAACAACCGGTGCGCGATACCGTGTTGGTCGGCCACCAGCAGCCGAACCTCGTCGCGGCGCAATCCGCGATGCTCGGGAGGCTCCGCGGCGGTGTTGTCGTCGGGGGCGGCGAACACCGTGCTCGGCGCGGCCAGCCGGGCGCTCACCAGGCCACCGCCACTCGGGTCGACGGGTCAGGGACCACAGCGCCGTCGCCGGCCCGGTAACGGCCGCTGGGTGGTCGATGGGTGATCAGTTCGATCAACGCCGGCACCACCTCGGCCGGGGAGCGGCGATCGGAGACGTCTTCGCCGGGGAACGCCGCCTGCTGCAATGCGGTGTTCATGTCGCCGGGATCCACGGCGTAGAAACGGATGTCGCGCGCCGCACGGCCCGGGGTCGAGGCCCGCTCCCGTTGCCCCTGCTGTGCCGATTCCTGTTCAGCGGCCAACGTCGCGGTGAGGTGATCCAGCGAGGCCTTGGCGGCGCCGTACGGACCCCAGGCTGGGTAGTGCTCGACCGCGGCGTCGGAGGAGATGTTCAGCACCACCCCGGCCGCGCGCTCCACGGCCGGCAGCAGCGCGCGGATCAGCGCGAACGGCGCCAGCACGTTGACCTGCACGACCTGCGCCAGCTCGGCGGTTGCGGTCTGCGCGAGCGGGCGCAGGGGAGTGGGGCCGAGCGTGCTCGCGTTGTTCACCAGCAGGTCAAGCCCGCCGTGCCGCTGAACGGCGGCGATCAAATCCCGCCGGTGATCGCGGTCGGCGACGTCACCGGCGATCGCCGTGACCTCGGTGATCTGCGTCAACTCCGCGGCGGTGGACGCGAGTTCCTCCTGCCGTCGGCCGTCGATGATGAGCCGCCAACGCCGGGCGGCGAGTTCGCCGGCCAGGGCACGGCCGAGACCGGCCGACGCTCCGGTGATCAGTGCGGTGGGCATGCGTTCCTCCCTAGGTTCGGGCCGGGAACCCGGCTCGAGAGTTTCGGATGACGTCCTGCAAGCTCCATGATTAAAGTTGAAGTCAGGTTCAGGTCAAGGTAGCGTGACCGATATGCCGAACAGTCCGTCCCTGACGGTCGCGGAAGTCGCCCAGCGCAGCGGGTTTGCGCCTTCCGCGTTGCGGTATTACGAGCGGGAGGGCCTGATCACGGCGGCCCGCACCACCGGGAATCAGCGGAGGTACGAACGCATCGTGCTACGCCGCCTGGCGTTCATCCGGGCGGCGCGCAATGTGGGCCTGTCACTGGACGAGGTCCGTGATGAACTGGCCCAGCTGCCCGCCGATCGCGCTCCCACCACGGCCGATTGGCGGCGGATCTCCCGTGACTGGCGGGTGCGGTTGAACGAGAAGATCGCCGCCATCGAGGCCCTGCGGGATCGGCTGGACTCCTGCATCGGTTGCGGCTGCCTGTCCCTGAAGGCGTGCGCGCTGTACAACCCGGACGACATCCTCGGCCGGCAGGCGACGCCACCCGGAGCGGCGCTGCTGCCGCCGCTGCTGCGGCGGCCAATCGGCTCTATCGGCGCAGAAGCGAGGACACCGGTGTGAGCTACTCGGTCACGCCGGTCCCCGCGGAACGCTGGGCCCAGCTGGAGGAATTCTTCGGCCCGTCGGGTGCCTACGCGCACTGCTGGTGTACCTGGTTCCGGCAGCGGCAGAAGGACTTCGACGCCGGAGCCCGCGACGGCGGGGCCGGCAATCACGCCCTGCTGCGACGGCTCACCACGGGTGGGCAGGTACCGGGTTTGATCGCCCATGACGAATCGGGCGAGCCGGTGGGGTGGGTGAGTGTCGGCCCGCGCGAACACTTCCCGCGCATCCTGCGGTCGACCACCTTGCGGCCCGAGCCCTCGCAGGACACCGAAAACGTCTGGGCGGTGGTGTGTTTCTGGGTACCGCGCCGGCATCGTGGCCGCGGGGTCGCGCGGGCGTTGCTCGACGCCGCAGTACAACATGCAGCCGCCAACGGCGCGGCCACGCTGGAGGGTTACCCGGTGGATACCGAGTTGCGCAACCCTGGTGCGAGCGGATTGTTCACCGGCACTCTCGGCCTGTTCGGAGCGGCCGGTTTCGCGATTGCGCGTGCGCGCTCACCCGAGAGGCCTGTGGTGCAGCGCATCGTCGGGCCGGTGCAGGCGGGATGAGCGGGAGGAGCACGATGCGGGGATGAGCAGCGAGGTGACCACGACGATCACGGCCGACGTCTGCGTCGCCGGGGGTGGACCGGCAGGCCTGATGACGGCCCTGCTGCTGGCCCGGCAGGGTATCCGGGTGGTGCTGCTGGAGAAGCACGCGGACTTCCTGCGCGACTTCCGCGGCGACACCGTGCATCCCTCGACCTTGGACCTGCTGGACGAGCTGGGGCTCGGGCAGGAGTTATCGGAATTGCCGCATCGTGACGTCGAAAGACTCACGGTCACCTTCGCCGACGCCACGTTCACCGTGGCCGATTTCTCCCGCCTCCGAGTCGCGCACCCCTACATCCGCTTCATGCCGCAGTGGCATCTGCTGAACCTGCTGGCTGAGGCCGCCGAACAGAGTCCGACGTTCACCCTGCTCCGGTCGCACGAGGTGACCGACATCGTGCGGGACCGCGGCATCGTGACCGGTGTCCGGGCGGTGGGTCCGGGTGGTGAGGTCCGGGTGCGGGCGTACTTGACCATCGCCGCCGACGGTCGGGCATCGGTGATCAGGGAACGGCTCGCCCTGCCGCTGCGGACCTTCGGCGCACCGATGGACGTACTGTGGTTTCGGCTGTCCCGCCGACCGAGCGACGGCGACGGACTCGAGATGCGTGTCGGGCCAGGGCGTCTGATGCTCGGCATCGATCGCGGCGACTACTGGCAGGTCGCCTGGGTGATCGGCAAGGGCTCCGCCGGAAAGGTGCAGGACGAGGGCCTGGCGCGGTTCCGGGATTCGGTGGCGCAGCAGGCACCGCCGTTGGCGGACAGGGTGGGTGAGATCACCGGCTGGGACGACGTCCGGACGCTCAGCGTCCGGGTGGACCGGCTTCGCCGGTGGTACGTCCCTGGAGTGCTGCTGATCGGCGATGCGGCGCACGCCATGTCACCGATCGGCGGGGTGGGCATCAACCTGGCAGTGCAGGACGCCGTCGCCACCGCCCGGATGTTGGCCCCGGGCGTCATCTCTCGCCGGCTCAGCACCCGGACACTGGCGAGAGTCCAGCGCCGGCGAGCGTTTCCCACGATGGGAACGCAGGCCGTGCAGCTGGCGATCCAGCGGTTCTTCCTGGAGCGGGTGCTGGCCGCCGATGCTTCGTTGCGTGCGCCCGCACCCTTGCGGTGGTTGCCGGCGGCGTTCCAGAAGCTTCCGGCACGGCTGATCGGGGTCGGTCTGCGCCCCGAACACCTGGACCGCTGACCATCCGCCGCCGCCGATGTGCATGCCGAAGACCAACCCCGCCGCGATGCTCGGGTACCACCTCCTGATCCATGAAAGGTGCGGCCGACGTAGGCGCACTCTCGACCAGGCCCTGGCCGTTGGGAATGGCGGAGGCCTGCGCGCAGCCGATCGTCCGTGATCACTACTTCAGGCCCTTTCGCGTCGTGCTGCGAC
>DASQFG010000113.1:0-6644 GCA_035633315.1 Nakamurella sp.
CCACCGGCGCCGGCCAAGCCGGCGCGGGCGCCGCGAACCCGTCGCCCCAAGAAGAATTAGCCCGGAGCAAGCAGGCAGCAGAGCCGGCAGGGAAGGCAGTCGTGAAGGTCCCCCACTCGACGTATCGGCTGCAGGTGACGAAGGACTGGCGGTTGCCCGACGCCGCGGCGCTGGTGCCGCGACTCTCCCAGCTGGGTGTCGACTGGGTGTACCTGTCGCCACTACTGCAGTCCGAACCCGGTTCCTTGCACGGGTATGACGTCACCGATCATTCGGTGACCGACGGATCACGTGGCGGGCGAACCGGTCTCGCCACGGTCGCCGAGGCGGCGCGAGCCGCCGGGATGGGCGTGATCGTCGACATCGTGCCCAACCACGTCGGTGTCGCCACCCCGCCGCTCTCCGTATGGTGGTGGGACGTGCTGCGTCGCGGACCCGAATCGGTGCACGCGCAAGCGTTCGACGTCGACTGGGAACTCGGCGGCGGCAAGGTCCGGCTACCCGTGCTGGGCGATCCCGCCGACGGACACGACGAACTCGATGCGCTCACCGTCGTGGACGGTGAATTGCGCTATTACGACAACGCTTTCCCGATTGCCGACGGCACGGGCGAGGGCACGCCGCGCGAAGTGCACGCCCGGCAGCACTACGAATTGATGAATTACCGCAGGGCAGACACCGAACTGAACTACCGGCGGTTCTTCGCGATCACCTCGCTGGCCGGTATCCGGGTGGAATTGCCGGAGATATTCGCGCGGTCCCACGAGGAAATCCGCTACTGGATCGACCAGGGCTGGGTCGACGGATTGCGCATCGACCACCCGGACGGGCTGGCCGACCCCGGAAAGTACCTGGATGACCTCGCGACGCTGACCGACCACCGGTACGTGGTGGTGGAGAAGATCATCGAGGGTGACGAGCGGCTCCCCGAGTCGTGGGCCTGCGCGGGCACCAGCGGGTACGAGGCGCTCGCCGCGCTGGACCGGCTGTTCGTCGACCCGTGGGGAGAGGCCGCGCTGGACGAACTGGACACCCAACTGCGTGGCGGCCTGCGGGTGGACTGGCAGGCGATGACCAGATCCACCAAGCGGGACGTGGTCGACGGCGCGCTGCGCTCGGAGGTGCTGCGGTTGGCCCGGCTGGTGCCGGACGTGCCGGACGCCGACGACGCGATCGCCGAGTTGCTGAGTTCGTTCTCGGTGTACCGCACCTACCTGCCCGACGGCGCGAAGTACCTGGACGAGGCGGCCGCCCGGGCGCGGTTCTGCCGGCCCGAGTTGACGGCCGCGATCGACGAGATCGCCCGCCGGCTGGCCGATGTCGGTTCGGAGGTCTCGGTCCGGTTCCAGCAGACCTCCGGCATGGTGATGGCCAAGGGCGTCGAGGACTGCGCCTTCTACCGGTGGTCCCGGCTGACCTCCCTGACGGAGGTCGGTGCCGAACCCGATCAGTTCTCCATCACCCCGGGCGAGTTCCACCGCATCCAGGCCGAGCGGCACGACAGCTGGCCGGCTGCGATGACCACGCTGTCCACCCACGACACCAAACGCGCGGAGGACATCCGGGCACGGATCTCGGTGATCTCGGAGGTTCCCCACGAGTGGTCGGCCGCGGTGCGCCGGTGGAACTCGCTGGCCCCGCTCAGCGACGAGCCGCTGGCGCACCTGGTGTGGCAGGCTGCCGTCGGTGCCTGGCCGATCGAGCGGGACCGGTTGCACGCCTACGCCGAGAAGGCCGCCCGGGAGGCCGCGGTGTCGACCCAATGGATCGACTCGGACGCCCGATTCGAGGAACGCCTGCACGCGCTGGTGGACGCGATCTACGACGACGCCGAGCTGCACGCCTCGATCGTCGCCACGGTCGAGACGCTCCGCGGGCCCGGATGGTCGAACTCCCTGTCCGCCAAGCTGATTCAGCTCACCGGACCCGGCGTGCCGGATGTCTACCAGGGCAGCGAGTTGTGGGACTTCTCGCTGGTGGATCCGGACAACCGCCGCCCGGTCGACTACGAACTGCGCGCGCGGTTGCTCGGCCGGCTCGACGATGGCTGGCTCCCGGAGATCGACGAGCAGGGTGCGGCCAAACTGCTGGTGACCAGCCGGGCGCTGCGGTTGCGCCGGGATCGGCCGGACCTGTTCTCCGGCTACACCGCGCTGACCGGAACCGGGCCGGCCGCAGAGCATCTGGTGGCTTTCGACCGCGGCGGCGCGGTGACCGTCGCCACCCGGCTTCCGATCGGGCTCGCCGCCGGCGGCGGCTGGCGGGACACGGTGCTGGAACTCCCCGTGCTCGCGCTGCTCGCCGGCCGCTGGACCGATGTGCTGACCGGCCGGGCGTTCCCCGGCGGCGCGATCGACGTCGGTGTGCTGCTGGACGCCTACCCGGTGGCGCTACTGGTCGCTGAAGTCGTCGCTGAAGTCGTCGCTGAGGGGTGAGCGGACATCACCAGCCCCCTGACCCTGAGCCTGGTCATCCGGCCGTCCCGACGACTCGAATGGGGAGATCGACGATGCCGCTGAACTTCCGGGTGTGGGCGCCGCAGGCGTCCACCGTGAACCTGGTCGCGCTGGGCCGCGAGCATCCCATGAAGGCCGACGACAACCACTGGTGGACCGTCGATCTGGACACCGTTGATGCTGAATCCAACGAGCACGCCGATGGCCTGCCGGAGATCGACTATGGCTTCCGTCTCGATTCCGGCGACAAGGTGCTGCCCGACCCGAGATCGCGGCGGCAGCCGCAGGGCGTGCATCAACCCTCGCGCACCTTCGACCACAGCAGCTACCGGTGGAACGACAGGGGGTGGACCGGTCGCCGACTGGCCGGAAGCCTCATCTACGAGATGCATGTCGGCACGTTCACCGCCGAGGGCACGCTGGACGCCGCGATCGGCAAGCTCGATCACCTCACGTCGATCGGTGTCGACATGGTCGAACTGCTGCCGGTCAACGCGTTCAACGGGACGCATAACTGGGGCTACGACGGCGTCCTCTGGTTCGCCGTGCACGAGGCCTACGGCGGCCCACGGGCCTACCAGCGCTTCGTCGACGCCTGCCACCAGCGTGGCATCGCCGTCATCCAGGACGTCGTCTACAACCACCTCGGTGTCAGCGGCAACTATCTGCCGCTGTTCGGGCCCTATCTGCACGACGACGGACGCAGCAGCACCTGGGGTGCGTCGGTCAATCTCGACGGGCCGCTGTCCGACGAGGTGCGCCGCTACATCCTGGACAACGTCACGATGTGGCTGCGGGATTACCACGTCGACGGGCTGCGGTTGGACGCGGTCCACGCGCTCACCGACACCCACGCCATCCACCTGCTCGAGGACATCGCCATAGAGGTGGACGCGCTGGCTCCGCACGTGCGGCGGCCACTGACCCTGATCGCCGAGTCGGATCTGAACGACCCGAAGATGATCACCCCGCGGGAGGCCGGCGGCTACGGCCTGACCGCGCAGTGGAACGACGACTTCCATCATGCGCTGCACGTCGCGTTGACCGGCGAAACCGATGGCTACTACGCCGATTTCGGGTCGATGTCGGCCATCGCCAAAGTGATCTCGCAGGCATTCTTCCACGACGGGACCTACTCGAGTTTCCGGGGCCGCGACCACGGCCGGCCGGTGGACACCCTGGTGACCCCGAGCTGGCGGTTCATCGGCTACAGCCAGGACCACGACCAGGTGGGCAATCGCGCGGCGGGCGACCGGCTCACCTCCCAACTGAGCGCGGCCGACCTGGCCGTCGCCGCGGTGCTGGTGCTGACCGGGCCGTTCACCCCGATGTTGTTCATGGGCGAGGAGTGGGCCGCGTCCACGCCGTGGGCCTTCTTCACCTCGCACCCGGAACCGGAACTGGCCGAGGCGACGCGCGAGGGCCGGATCCGGGAATTCGAGCGGATGGGCTGGGACAGGGACGCGATCGCGGACCCGCAGGACGAGAACACCTTCTTGAATGCGAAATTGAACTGGGATGAGATGGAAAGCGGCGGGCACCGCGAGATGCTCGACCTCTACCGGCGCCTGGCCCGGTTGCGCCGTGACCGCGCCGAACTCACCGATCCCCGGTTCACCCGGACGTCGGTGACGTTCGACGATGACGAACGGTGGCTGGTCGCCGATCGTGCCGGGCTCCGCATCGCCGCCAATCTGTCCGACGAGACCCGGACCATCGAACTCGGCGGGCCATCGGGACCGGTGTTGCTGGCAACCCAGCCGGGCGTTGCGGTCGAGGCTGAGGCGGTGACGCTGCCCGCGCACACCGCCGTGGTGCTGGCCCCCGAAGGCGGGTGATCCGGTGCCTGACTGCCGTCAGTGCCCGATGGTCACCGTCGGAGAGGCCGGCGCGATCCCGTCGGTGACGACCTGCAGGCCAACCGTGACGGTGCCGCCCGCCGGGATGTGCTCGGCCCAATCGGCTCCCTGACAGTGGATCCGGCCTGCAGCACTCGTGCAGGTCAGCCCCCAGGCGTTGGCAATTCCCGCGGCATGCGGGTCCGGCCAGCTCACGGACCAGGCGTCGACTCCGCTGCCCGCCGCGCGGACCATGAGCTGGGCGACATATCCGGTTGGCCATGACGATTGCAGCTGCCAGCTCACGTCGATCCCGTCGCCGCTCGCGGTCGAGGTCGACGGTGCCGTCGGGGCGACCGACGTCGATGTCCGGGACGGTGAGCTCGGGGGTGTCCCGGTGGGTGCCGTGGCCGAACTCGCGGTGGCCGAAGTCGATGTCGGGGATGGACCTGGCGTCCGGGTCGGAGCCCCTGTGATGGACGGGCCGGCCGTCGGTGTTGCCACGGCGGGGGTGGTCGTCGCGGGTGAGCTGACCGCCGGCGAGGTGGGCGGGCTGCCCGCTCCGTTGTTCAGCAGCGGTGCCAGTGCGTCCAATTTGGCCTGCTGCGGGGTTCGCCAGTCGTCGGCGACCAGTCCTCCGGTGTCCCCGCTGTTGGGGTTGAACGACCAGTACGCGAAGCTCAGCCGTCGGGTGCCGAGATATCGGACGAGGGTGTCCAGCCACATGATGTCGGAGGGGGTCGCCAACCTGGTGCCGAATTCACCCAGCACGACCGGTGCGATCCCCTGCTCGGCCAGGTAGCCCCAGTTGCGGTCCCACAGGCTCGGCAGGTTGGCGGGATAACTCGGGTCGGCGAACCATTGCTGGGCAAAGACGCTCGCCGGGTACTCGTGCGGTGAATACACCAGACGGTGGGGGACGTCCAGCATGATCGGGTGCGCGGCAGCGTCGGCCAGGCCGCCGCCCCACCACGTCGTGCCGCCGACCGCCTGCCGTTCCACGCCCTCGACGAGGATGAGCCAGTTGGGGTTGACGGCGAGGATCGCGTTGCCCGCCCTGGTCGCCGCGGACGCCCAGTCGATGGCGGGGTCTCCGCATCCCCAGCAGGCCGCACCGTGTGGTTCGTTGTGCAGATCGGCGCCGATGACGGTCGGCCGGTCCCGGTAGCGCTCGGCCAGCCCGACCCAGTCGTCGATCCAGCGCTGCTCGGGATAGCTGCTGGTGTACCAGAGTTCTGACTGCCCGCCGGAATCCGGCCGATGTCGATCAAGGATGACCCGCATGTCGCGCGCGGCCGCGGCGTCGACGACCTTGTCCATGAGTTGCTGCGGCGTCAGGCCCTGCAGATCGGGGTTGACCCGGCTGTCCACACCAGAGACACCGGCTGCGGACGCCGACAGGCACTCGGACGAGTAGGGCAGCCTGACGGTATTGAATCCGAACGAGGCGATCTGGTCCATCGCCTGATCGAGCGAGATCTGCCACAAACCGTGCGGAGCGCAGTTCGATGTCTCCATTCCGAACCAATTGACCCCCCTGATCGTGGCCTGGTCACCTCTTTCGGTCACAATTCTCGCACCGTCCGTGTGCAGCCACGAATTCTCGCCGACCGGTGCCACCGACGCCGCAGAGGGCGGAACCAGTCCGGCCGAGGCTACCAGCGCGAATCCGGCCAATATACTCACCACGATCCGAGAACGGCGCAGGGACAGGGCATTTCGATGGCTACGAGTCACGGACAGATTCCTTCGGGTTCAATCGGCGGGTCCGCCGATCATCACTTCAGGATATCCTCTTGGAAAGCCGGTGGACGGTGCGCAAAAGCACTCTCCCCGGAATGGGTGGGGGAACGGCAATGCATTGTCACAGAACGCTTGTCATCGGGGTTGGCGCGGCCCTTCTCGTCGCGGCGCTGTGCTCGTGCACCCAGTCGAGCGACCAGGCCTCGCCGGCGACCACCAGCACGGCCACGGCCTCCCTGGTCGCGACCGGGACGGTACCGACCGTGGCGAACGACCTGGCCACCAACAGCGCACATCATTCGCTCGAGGTCCCCGGGGAGCAGTTCGGGCTGCAGGTTGACTATTGGACGGACTACGACGCCGGCGCCTGGCGGACCCTGCAACCCAAGGACGTCAATCTGTCGGTGCACCTGGTACCGGCAGCGACGGTGACCGGTGATCCGCCGGAGGTGCTGATCGGGTCGTTCGACGGGGTGACAACCCTGCTGGCAGCCATGCCGGGACTCGACGGGTTGCCCATTGCTCAGACGCATGAGTCGCCGAGCGCCGTGCCCGGCTATCTGATCAGCACCAACTATCCCTTCGACAACCGGCTCAGCATCGAGGG
>DASQFG010000114.1:0-2950 GCA_035633315.1 Nakamurella sp.
GTGCACGGTGCCGCCGTCGATCCGGACACCGGCGCCACCGGGCGAGCGGTAGGTGATGATGCGCCCGGTGTCCGGCCGGAAGCCGTTCGCCGGGTCCTCGGAGGTGATGCGGCACTGCAGCGCCGCCCCGGTGATGGTGATGTCCTCCTGACGCAGGTCCAGGTCCCGCAACGTCTCACCCGCGGCGATCCGGATCTGCGAAGCCACCAGGTCGACGTCGGTGATCTCCTCGGTGACGGTGTGCTCGACCTGGATCCGGGGGTTCATCTCAATGAAGAAATAGCGAGTCATGTCGCCAGAGGTTTGCAGCAGGAACTCAACAGTCCCAGCGTTGACGTAACCGATGTGCCGGGCGAAGGCCACCGCGTCCGCGCAGATCGCGTGCCGCACCTCGGGATCCAGCCCGACAGCGGGTGCGACCTCGATCACCTTCTGATGCCGCCGCTGCACCGAGCAGTCCCGCTCGAACAGGTGGATGGTGCCGTCCGGGTTGCCCGCCGCGGCCGTGTGGTCGGCCAGGATCTGTACTTCGATGTGGCGGGGATGGATGACGGCCCGTTCCAGGAAGACCGTCGGCTCGCCGAACGCCGATTCCGCCTCCCGCATGGCCACCGCCAGCGCTTCGGGCAGCGCGGCCGGCTCGTCCACCCGGCGCATCCCGCGGCCTCCGCCGCCGGCGACGGCCTTGACGAACACCGGGAACCCGACGTTCTTGGCGGCGGTGACCAACGTCCCGATGTCGCTGGAGGGCTCGCTCGACGGGAGCACCGGAATCCCGGCGGCGTCCGCGGCGATGATCGCCTGCGTCTTGTTCCCGGCCAGTGCGAGGACCGATGCGCCCGGGCCGATGAAGGTGATCCCGGCGTCCACGCAGGCCTGGGCCAAGAGCGGGTTCTCGGACAGGAACCCGTACCCCGGGTACACGGCGTCCGCGCCGGAGGTCTGCGCGGCACGGATGATCTCGGCCACGTCCAGGTAGGCACGGACCGGGTGCCCGAGCTCGCCGATCTGATAGGCCTCGTCGGACTGCTGCCGGTGGATGGAGTTGCGGTCCTCGTAGGGGAAGACCGCGACAGAGGCGACGCCCAGCTCGTAGGCCGCGCGGTATGCCCGGATCGCGATCTCGCCCCGATTGGCGACCAGGATCTTCGAGAACACCTCACCACTCCCTGCACACGCCGGCGGTTCTGGCGGCGGACCCGCCCTGCGCAACTTAACGTGCCAGGTCCCGCCGGTTGCGGACCCGCACTCGGCGGCCTGTCACGTTGAGTCACGCGAGCGAGGGGATCGACGAGTCGATCGGGACCTCGATGAGGGTCGGTCCGTCGCGCTCCCAAGCATCTCTGAGGGCGCCGTGCACCTCTTTCGCAGTGGACGCCACGACGCCTGTCGCGCCGTAGCCAGCGGCCAGCAGTGATGGCTTGAGGCCCGGTATGTCCAGGCCCGGGACGCCGGGGCAGTTCTCGAAGTTCGCGAACGCCTTGAGGATTGCGTACTCGCCATTGCTCGGAACCACGACCGTGAGAGCAAGCTTGTGCTGGGCCGCGGTGTAGAGCGCCTGGATCGAGTACTGCAGCGATCCATCCCCGATGACGGCCAGCACGGGACGGTTCCGACCCGAGTCCCGTTCGGCCAGCGCGATCCCGACCGCCGCTGGCAGGTCCCAGCCAAGCGCCCCACTTGCGAACGTCCAGAAGGAGTCCGGCTCGGTGATCGGCCATTCTGCATGCAGGTCGGCGAGGTTCGACGGCGATTCCTCGACGAGCACGGTGTCCCGGGGGGCGGCGGCGCGCAGTATGCGAAAGAGCTGGCGAGCAGTGAGCGGGGTGCCGTCGGCGGACTCGTCCACATCAGACTCCGCCGCTGGATGCGGGGCCATGCGGTGCGCTTGGGTGACGACCGAGGCGGGCGTCGTCCGGGCGGGCAGCAGTCCGGCAAGTGCCTCGAGCGCGAGGACTGCATCCGAGAGCAGGCTGTCACCGACTGGGGCTCGACCCGACTCGTCCGGGTCGCAGGTGATGTGGAGCAAACGGCAGCCCTCGGGGATATAGGGCCCTGGCACCCACGGGTAATACCGAAAGACCGGCGCACCAATGACGACGACGACGTCATGACCGGCCAGCTTTTCCGAGATCAGGCCCTGCGCGAAGGGCAGACCACCGGCATAGAGAGGGTGATTCTCCGGAAATGGTGGGCGTTCCGACGCCGGCGCAAACCAGACCGGAACGCCGAGCTTCTCGGCGAGAGTGATCGCAGGTCCCCAGCCGGCACCGCGCGCGATGTCCGAGCCATAGACCAGCACCGGGCGCTTCGCCTCTGCGATCCACCCCGCGAACTCGGCGAGACGGGCCGGGTCCGGCGCCACCCGCGTCGCGACCGTCCGCACCGCGAGCGGGACGGTTGAGGGTGCGTCCCAGTCATCGAGCGGGAGCGAGAGGAACACTGGGCCCGCAGGCGGCTGCAACGCCACGGCATACGCCCGCATGAACGCCGCCGGGATGTCCTGAGGACGAACCGGCTGGTAGGACCACTTCACCCACGGCTTCACGAGCACATCAGGCTCTGCGTTGACCAGCCACGGCTCGAGAAGCAGCATGTCGCGGGTCTGCTGCCCGGCAGTGAGAATGAGCGGTGTCCGGTTCTGCGCAGCTGTCATGAGCGCGCCCATCGCATTGCTGACACCGGCAGCGGTGTGCACGTTCACCACGACCGCCGAACGGGTCGCTTGTGCGTAGCCGTCTGCGGCGGCGACCACGCTGGCCTCGTGAAGCCCCAGGATGAACCGGAAATCGTCCGGATAGTTGCGAAGAAATGTCTCCTCGGTCGACCCGGGATTCCCGAAGATCGTGGTCAGACCCAGCTGACGAAGCAGGTCAAAAGTCGCCTCGCGCACCGTCGTTGTCGTGGATCCCCCCAGCTGCGATGCCGGCCGGTCGCAGTGCTGCCGCCT
>DASQFG010000115.1:0-3335 GCA_035633315.1 Nakamurella sp.
TCACAGCCCCTCGTACGCCGTCGCGAGGCTGCACCTCGCCCCCGGCGAGCAGTTCCTGGGCGAAAGTGGCGTGATGGTGATGCAGTCGTTCGGCGTCACCGTGTCCTCGCAGATGCAGGGCGGCTTCATGAAGGCGCTCAAGCGCTCCGCCCTGGGCGGCGAATCGTTCTTCGTCTCGACGTTCACCGGCCACGCGTCATCGCCGACCTGGGTGGACGTCGCCGCCCGACTGCCCGGTGACGCCACCGTGATCGACTGCACCCCGGAACGCGGCGTCGTGCTGACCCGCGGCTCCTGGCTGGCCAGCGAGATGGGGATCAACCTGGACACCAAATGGGGCAGCGGCGCTCTGCTGGTCGGTGGTGAGGGCGGTTTCGTGGTGCATTGCACGGGACTGGGCAAGGTGATCGCCGGCACCTTCGGCGCGCTCGACGTGATCGAACTGCCACCCGGCCAGGGATTCACCATCGACACCGGCCACCTGGTTGCCTATGACGACGGGATGCAGGTGAACGTGCGCAAGGTGGCCAAGGGATGGATCCAAACCGGCAAGAGCGGTGAGGGTTTCGTCATGGACATCCAGGGACCGGGCAGGGTCTGGACGCAGTCCCGTAACCCGGGCGCGCTGGTCGATTGGCTCACCACGGTGCTGCCGTTCAGCCGGAGTTGATCCGGTTCGGACCGGTCCCCGGCGCCGGGTGACCAGCAAGTCCGCCGCGCCGGACGGGTCGTGCTGGCAGAATGCCGGGCATGTCGCTGCGGCCGGGTGAGGTCTTTGCCGGCTACACCGTCGAACGGGAACTCGGTTCGGGCGGCATGGGATCGGTGTTCCTGGTCCGGCACCCCCGGCTGCCGCGGTACGACGCGCTGAAACTGCTGCGGGCGGAGTTGTGCGACGATCCGGCCTTCGTCGGGCGTTTCGAGCGGGAGGCCGACACCGTCGCTCAGCTGGACCACCCGAACATCGTGGCGGTGCACGATCGCGGTTCGCAGGACGGCCAGCTGTGGATCAGCATGCGGTTCATCGACGGCACCAACGCCGAAAAGGCGTTGGCGGACTACCACTCGGGTATGCCGCCGGAGCGCGCGGTGCGGATCGTCAGCAGGGTCGCCTCCGCTCTGGACTACGCCCACCGCCACGATCTGCTGCACCGAGATGTCAAGCCCGCCAACATCTTGCTGGCCAGCGGCGCCGACGACGACGAAACCGAGCGGGTGTTTCTGTCCGATTTCGGCGTGGCCAAGGCGATCGGCGTGGCCGCCGAGCGGGAGGCGTCGCTGACCAGCACGGGCAGCGTGGTGGCGACCCTGGATTACGCGTCACCGGAACAGATCAAGGGCCAGCCGCTCGATCACCGCTCGGACATCTACGCCCTGGGCTGCGTGCTCTACAAGCTGCTCACCGGAAGCGTGCCCTACCCCGGCGAATCGGTCGCCGCCCGGGTGTACGGCCATCTGAACAACCCGCCGCCAGCGCCCAGCGCCAGGGTGCCGTCGGTGCCGCGGGGTTTCGACGAGGTCGTGGCGACCGCGATGGCCAAGGAACCCGCGGATCGCTACCCGACCTGCCGGGCGCTGGCGGCCGCCGCCCGCGAGGCCCTGACCACCGCGCCCGATTCTGCGGTCCGGCCGGCCGACCGGGACGACGGCTTGCCGACCACCCTGACGGCCGCGGCGGGCGCCGTTGCTGGAGTCGCCGCAGTGGGCCCAGCGGGTCCGGATACCGGTGAGCAGGCCGCCGCCGGTCAAGGTCCCCCCTCGCAACCCCGGACGTTCCCGGGCACCCGGCCGGAGGAGACCGCGGGCCCGATGCCTCCTCCGCCCGGCGGCAGGCACAGCGTGCTTCCGGATGCCCCGGTCCCGGATTACCCCCTCGCGGGTTACCCCGATCCTGATCGGGCGGGTCCGGACGGAGCGGGTCCGGCTGCGCCGGCGACCGGCCCCCATGCCGACCCGGCGGCAGCGGCGGCCGCCGCGGCCGCCCGGCCGCAGCAGATCCCCGTGACGAGCACCCCGCCGCCGGCGGAGCAGGCGGCGGGCCGGTCCGCCGATCGGCCGCCAACTCGGCGGAGGACGGTGGCGATCCTCTCGGTCGTCGGTGCTGTGCTGGCGGCCGGAGCCGTCACCGCCTTCGTGCTGCGCGGCGGCGGAACGGCCGGAATCGCTACCATCGTCACCTCCTCGCAGACCCAGGAGACGCCGCCCACCACGGACTCGACGACGACCCCGAATCCGAGCCCGTCGTCGAGCCTGTCGTCCAGTCCGGCGCCGACCACTGCGGCGACCGCGGTTCCGGGCCTTCCGCATTCCACCCCGATCGGTGATCAGTTGCTGCTGGCCAGCCGGGTGGCGAACGGCGCGGAGGGCCTCTTCCAGGTCGACACCGCCAGTGGCCAGGTCGGCCAGCAGGTGTTGACGGACACTTCGGGACCGCAGTTCTCGGTGATCTCGCAGGATCGCGGTTCGCTCATCTACGTCCAGGCGGGGGCCAACACCCTGCGGACCACCGCCGTCGACGGCACCGGCGACCGCCTGTTGTTCGACACCCCGCCGGCCGACTGCCAGAACTACTTCCGGCCGGCGTGGAATCCCGTCGATCAGACCGAAATCGCGCTGGTGTGCACGACGTCCGCCGGTGCGGTGGCGCTCAACCTTGTCGGGATCGACGGGAAGGTGCGTAGCCCGGTGATCACGGGGCTCGCAACTGTCGACGATGTCGCCTACTCCCCGGACGGGAAGTCGCTCACCTATTGGGGTTCGGACAGCCAGGGCGCCGGTGGCGGGCGGATCTACGTGCAACCCGTGGCCGGCGGAGCAGCCACCCCCATCACCGACCCGGGTGCCGGGAACGACGCCGATCCGGTGTTCTCCCCGGACGGATCACAGATCGCGTTCCGGCGGATCGACACCGATGCAGGCGGCGGCACGATCGCCGCTATCTACGTCGTCAATGTGGACGGCTCCGGTGAGCCGACCCCACTGACCGACGGCACCAGCGTCGACCAGGACCCCATCTACTCCCCCGACGGCACCCAGGTCGCCTTCAAGAGCAACCGGCTGAACGCTGCCGGCACCAACGACAATCAGATCTGGGTCGTCCCGGTCGACGGCTCGGCACCGCCAAGGGAACTCGGCGTTGGCGCGCCCGGCGTCGCCGACGGCGCACCGGCGTGGGGTCACCGCTGACCGCCACAGTGCGGGCGAGGCACTGTGACACCAAAGACCTGGCACCAAAGACGTGTGGCACCAAGACACTTGGCACCACAGACGTGTGGGACTACAGGCGTTCCACAATGACGGCATTGGCCTGGCCGCCGCCCTCGCACATCGTCTGC
>DASQFG010000116.1:0-5092 GCA_035633315.1 Nakamurella sp.
GCCTGATCCCCGACATCCTGCGCTGGGCAGCCCTTCCCGGGGCGGTCCGGGCATGACCACCGATCACACCGGCCCGAGTGGCCTCCCGGCCGCCGGCACCGATGACGCCGACAGCCCCGATGACGCAGGTAGAGGAGCCACCCAGGACCACCGCCGCGACGACTGGCTCACCCCTGACGGGCAGCCCGTCGACTACCCCACCCACGTCCTTGCGCACCTGTCCGACACCCACCTGACGTCCGCCGGGATCCGCTACAACGGCGTGATCGACGCCGACGCCGCGCTCGACCGCGCCGTCGCGGTCCTTCGCGCAGCCGTCCTTGACGGCAGGCGGGTCGACGCGGTGGTGGTGTCCGGCGACCTGACGGATTCCGGCGACCCGGACGCCTACCACCGGCTCGAAGCGGCGCTCGGCCAGATCGCCCTCGACGGCGGTACCGAGATCCCGCTCATCTTCGCGACCGGCAATCACGACGTCCGGCGTCAATTCCACCGGCATCTGTTGCGGCTGGGCGACACCGACGATCCCATCCTGCAGGTCCATGCCGTCCGAGGGCTACGGATCATCGTGCTGGACTCCACCATCCCCGGCCACGGTCACGGCCGGCTCCTGCCCGAACACCTCGACGCACTCCGCGCCGAACTCCGCACGCCGGCCGAAGCGGGCACCGCCGTCGTCCTGCACCACGCGCCGCTGCCGCCACCGTCGCCGCTGCTGAGCTACTTCGCCCTCGAGTCGCACTCCCGCCGGGAGCTCGCCGCCGCCGTTGCCGGGACCGACGTCAGGCTGATCCTGGCCGGGCACCACCACCTGCCGCAGTCCGGGACGCTGGGCGCCGTGCCGGTCGCGGTGGCCGGTTCGACGGCGATCCGTACCGACCCGCTCGGTCCCGCCGGGCACGAGCGAACGTTTCAGGACGGGGCCTTCAACCTCGTCGAACTCTTTGCGGACTCCCTGACCGTGTCCGTCATTCCGGTGAGCGGCACACCTGTCGTGTTCGATCTGGACGCCGCGGGATGCCGGGCGGTGATCGAGGCCCACCCGGTGGATGCCGACCCGCGCTGATCCGCGGCCGCGCCCTCCGCAGCCGTGAGGCAACGGCTGGTTCAGCGCACCAGCCCGGTCACCGCCTCTGGAAACAGCAGCACCAGCCAGCACCCGGCCAGCAGGAACGGCCCGAACGGAATGGCCGTCTTCATGGTCATCCGCCGCGACGCCAGGCCGACCACCGCCCACGCTGCGCCCAGCACGAAGGCCACGACAACACCCAGGACCGCCGCGGCGACCGAGACGTATCCCGTCATCAACGCGAGCGACGGAACGAGCTTGACGTCGCCTTGACCCATCCCGCTCGGCGCCACCGTGGCCAGCAGCAGGAACAACCCCGACAGCACGGCCGCCACCACCAGGGCAGTGATCCCATTGCCGGCCTCCGGGCGCCGCCACTCGGTCACAGCGACAACGAGCATCGTGATCGGAATCGCCGGCAGGGTCAGCGCATCCGGTAGGCGGTGATGCCTGATGTCCACCGCGCCGAGCGCCACGCCCAACCAACCGGCCCACACCACCAGCCCGATCAGCGGGCCGCCCCACGCCAGCCCGACCCCGACCCCGGTCACCAGCGCGCAGGTCGCCTCGGCCACTCCAGGTCGTAGCACCGCTCCGCGCCGCAGCACGGCGAGCAGCCGACGGATCCCCCACCCGACCGCAGCACCGACCGCCACACCGCACAACGCGGGCAACCAGAGGAGGCCGGGCACCCGACGACGGTCTCACGCCGCGAGGACACCAGGGCTCAGTTGTCCACAATTGGCGATCGCGATCCGCCACCGATCCCGCGCCACCGAGGTCCACGACCCGAGCCCAGGTTCAGCCAACCGGCAGCGGCAGATCCGTCCCCGACGCCTCGCGCAACCCCCGGCGCATCGCCTCGGCGGGCGCCGGCAGCCCCGTCATCAATTCGAACTGCCGTAAAGCCTGATGCAGCAACATGTCCAGGCCGGTGACCGTCACCCGGTCCGGTCCGCCGGCCGCGGCCAACGGAGTCGGCCACGGGTGATAGACCACGTCGAACAGCACGGGAACGGTACTGAGCCGGTCGGCCAGCGCATCGGCGCCACCGGCCGGGACGGTCGAGACCACGAGATCGGCGGTGTCGGCGACGGCACCGATGCGCTCGGCGTCCCAGAGAATTCCGGTGGTCGCAATGCCGAGCAGCCGGCCCAACTCCATCGCGGACGCCGTGCTTTCGTGGCGCCGTCCGGCGATCACCAGCGTGCTGGTGCCGAGCTCGGCCAGGGCCGCGACGACCGAGGCCGCGGTGCCTCCGCCGCCGAGGATCAGTGCGGTCCTGGGCGGGCGGGCGCCGGCGGCGCGCAGGCCGCCGATGATTCCGTCCACGTCGGTGTTCTCGGCGAACCAGCCGCCGTCCCGGCGCACCAGCGTGTTGGCGACGCCGAGCCTGCGCACCCGCCCGCTCGCCTCGTCCGCCACCGCCGCGGCGGCCGCCTTGCCCGGCATGGTGACGGAGAAACCGGCCCAATCCGGGCCGCGCGAGGCGACCAGCGCCGGCAGTGCGTCGCCGTCACACTCGATCGCCTCGTATGTCCAGTGGGTGAGGCCGCTGGCCGCGTACCCCGCGCGGTGCAGCGCCGGGGACAACGAATGGGACACCGGCGAGCCGAGCACGGCCGCGCGTCGCCGGCCCTGCGCCGGCTCAGCCGAAGACACCGTTGGCCCGTGCCCGATCGACACAGACGTTGTGCTGCTCGATGGTGTCGCTGAAGCAGGACTGTCCGTCCTGATCGACCTTGACGAAGAACAGCCAGGACCCGGGCACCGGGTTCAGGGCAGCGGTGACGGCATTGGGGCCCGGTGACGAGATCGGCGTCGGCGGCAGCCCCGGGTTCGCATACGTGTTGTACGGACTCGGGTTCGCCCGATCCGCCGCGGTGGTGGCGATCGATGCGCGATCCAGCGCGTAGTTGACCGTCGAGTCGAATTCCAGGTTCATCGGCTTGAACAGCCGGTTGTAGGTCACCCTGGACACCTTGGGCATGTCGGTGGTGATCGCCTCCCGTTCCACCAGCGACGCGATGATCGCCGCCTGATAGGGCGAGACCCCGTTCGCGGCGGCGTCCCTGACGATGTCGGTGCCGTTCCAGAGCGCCGCCGACGCGCCGACCACCGCCTGCAGCGCCTGCTCCGGGGTCGCCCCCGGCGGGATGTCGAAGTCGCCGGGGCGCATCATGCCCTCCAGCCGCTTGCGGGGGTCGGGCGCGGCGCGCACGCTGTCCGCCGCCCATTCCACCACGCCCAGCTTGGCCGGATCGGCGGTCTGCGCGACCTGCCACAGATCGTCGGTGGTGAAGCAGCTCGACTGCCCGTTGAGCGGAACGCAAGCGGCAGCCGTGATCTCGCTGATGTAGCCGGGGACGACGGTCGGCGGCCGGTTGGGGTCGGTCGATATCGCCGTCACATCCGCGAGCTGGCGCCCGGGGATCAGCCGCACGTGACCGACGTGATTCTCGGCGGCCACCAGCGCATCCGCGGCGGCCTGGGCGGAGGCGTTCTGCCGCACCCGGTAGTAGCCCGGACGCAGCGCCTGGACGTCGGCGTCCTTGGCCGCCTGCGCCTCGAACGCCTCTGCGCTGGCCACCACGCCGCCATCCGCCAGCGTGCGGGCGATGTCCGCGGGCCCGTCACCGCCCTGCACCCGGACGATCACCTCGGTGTCACCGGTGCCCTGGTGGTCGGCGACCTGGCCGGTGGTGGACCGCCAGATGACGAATCCGGCAGCCAGTCCGGCGATGATGACGACCAGCACCACCACCGCGACGATCAGCCAGACGCGATGCCGCCGCCGGCTCGCCGAACGCTCGATCTCGGGGTCGCGCCGTCGTGGTGGCGGGGCCGGGACAGTGGCCGCGTCCGGCGTGTCCGGAGTGGAGGCCAGGGCGGCCCTGAGCTCGTCGACATCGACATCGCCGGTCTCGCCGGTCTCGTGCCGTCCGAAGATCAGGTGGTCGTCGGTCACCGGACACCGGCCAAGGCGTCCAGCCGGTTCTGCAGGATCCGGGTCGCGGCCACCTGGTCGATGACCTGCCGGCGCCGCCGCCCGCGCACGCCGCGTTCGATGAGAATCTTCTCGGCGGTAACAGTGGTCAGCCGTTCGTCGACGTACACCACCGGAATCGGTGCGATGCGGTCGGCCAGCGCCGTGCCGTACGAGCGGGCAGCCACGACCGCCGCGCCGTCCGTGCCCCGCATGGTCCTGGGCAGGCCGACGACCACTTCCACCACCTCATGTTCCTCGACCAGCGCCACCAGTTGATCCAGGTCGGTCGCGCCCGTCGCGTTCCGCGCCAGAGTGGTCACCGGAGTGGCCAGAACGCCGTGGGGATCGCTCACCGCGATTCCCACCCGCACCGTACCGACGTCGACCCCCAGGCGCACGCCTATCGGCGGCCTGTCGGCGCTCAACCCGGACCCTGCCAATGGCTCCGCGGGTCCTGCGACTGTGTCGTCACCGGGGGTGGACGTTCGGAGACAGTACTGGTTGTCGACCGGGGGCGCCCACCGTCACCGACTGCCTCTTGCCACCGCCGCCTGCAGCGCCGTGACGGCCGCCGGAATACCCTCCGGCCGCGTCCCGGCGCCCTGCGCCATGTCCTTCTTGCCGCCGCCGCGACCCTCGATCTCGGGCAGGAAACTCTTCACCAGATCACCGGCCGACCAGCCGGCGGCCACCGCCGCGGGCGTCAGCGCCACCGAGAAGGCGACCGATCCTTCGCCGGGAGCGAAGATGGCCGCGACACCGGGCCGCGCGCCCAACCGACCACGGACGTCGGTGGCCAGGTTGCGCACATCACCGGCGGCGCTGCCCTCCGGCGCTGATGCTGCGACGACGGCCACGTCGCCGACCGTGACGGCCCCGGCGGCCAGCGTTGCCGCGGACGACGCCAGCGCGGCCGACCGCAGACCTGCCAGCTCCTTCTCCGCGGCCCGCAGTCGCTCCATCAGGGCCTCGATGCGGGCCGGGAGCTCATTGGGCTGCACCCGCAACGAGGACGCCAGCTGGTTGACCAGCGC
>DASQFG010000117.1:0-2442 GCA_035633315.1 Nakamurella sp.
CTGGACCCGGCGCGGAGCCTCGTGCTGCGCATTCCGATGGACCCGTTGACAGGCGGCCCCGCGTCAGCGCATTCCCGGGTCGTCCTGGACTGGACGTGGGCCTTCGTGCTGGAACCGGTCGATCAGGGATGCCGGCTTCTCGTCCGGGTCCGCGGCGACCTGCGACCCCACTGGCTGACACCCACACTCCTCCTGCTCGACCCCGTCCACCTGATCATGGAGCGGAAAATGCTCCGGACCATCAAGCAATGCGCGGAAGGGCACGGACCCCAGGTCACGGCACCCGTTCACCGGTGAAGCCGGCAGGGTGACGATCAACCAGACCACGCGCCCCGAAACCTCCTTCGGCCCAGGACTTCTCGTTGCTGCCGCCGGTGAATCCGCTTGCCGCGGCGAAGGTGGGTGCCGCCTGTTGCGGTTGGTGAGCCAGCCCGCCCTCGAGCCCACAATTGCGTGGCCTCGCGGGACCTAGGGCCCTATGTCGCGGCGGTATTCGCGGTGAAGCATCGAACAAGGCGCGCTGATGGGAGGTTCGGGTATGGGTATCCAGCGGGCCAGTCCCAACGATGTGATGGAGTTGGTGTGCGACGTCTCCGGCACGTCGATGCAGGTCGCGGCCGTCCTGGTGCTGCAGACCCGGTCGGTCGAGGTTGCCGCGGTGCGGTCGGCGATCGCGGACCGCGTCATGGCGGTGCCGCGGCTGCGGCAGCGTCTTCTCGACACTCCGTTCGCCTGCGGCCGTCCGGTGTGGATCGACGATCCCGGATTCGACATCGGCAATCACGTCACGTCGGCCGAATGCGCTGCACCCGGCGACGAACGTGCGCTGCTCGAGGTGGTCGCCAAGAGAATCACCGAGCGCCTGCCGCCGGACCGGCCCTTGTGGTCGGCCACCCTGATCACCGGCCTGGCGGACGGCAAGGCCGCGCTGATGGTGGTCTTCCACCATGTGCTCGCGGACGGGATCGGCGGGCTGGCCGTCCTGGCGCAGCTGGTCGACGGCATCCCGATCCGGCCGGACCCGGCCTTTCCGCGGCAGCCCCCGCGCAGCCGGGACCTGTTCCTCGACGCGGCCCGCTCACGGCTGCGCGCCGTCAGCCGGCTCCCGGCCGGGATGGGTCGGCTCCGGGCGGCCTTTCGCGAACTCGGCGGCAGCCGTGGCGCCCGCCCGTCGCGGTGTTCGCTCAACCGTCCGATCGGCACGAGCCGAGGACTCGGGGTGGCTCGGGTCGACCTGGCCGCCGTCCGCGCCGCGGCGCACGCCCAGGGCGGCACGGTCAACGACGTCATCCTCACGGCGGTGACCGGCGCCCTGCGAACGGTGCTGGCCGGCCGCGGCGAGCGCATCGACCGGCTGGTGGTCTCCATCCCGGTCTCGGCCCGGCGCAACGCCACCGCGACCGAGCTGGGCAATGAGGTCGGCGTCATCCCCGTCGAGGTCCCGACGACCGGCTTACCGACCCAGCGGCTCGCGGCCACGGCGGCGATCACCCGGCAACGCAAGATAGCTGCGCGCGGCTCCTCGGCGGCGCTGATCGGGCCGATGTTCCGCGTTCTGGCCGGTGCCGGCGTGTTCGGGTGGTTCGTCGACCGGCAACGACTGATCAACACCTTCCTCAGCAATCTCCGCGGACCCGAGCAGCGCCTGTCATTCCTCGGCGCACCGGTTGTCGAGGTGATCCCCGTGGGGGCGATCTCCGGCAATGTCACCGTCGCCTTCGCGGCGCTGTCGTACGCGGGCCGGCTGACCGTCACTGTCATCGCGGACCCGGACCGTTGTCCGGACCTCCAGGACGTTGCGGAGGCGTTGCAGCGGGAGCTTCGGGTCGTCACGGGCGGCGATGCCCCGGACCACCACCCCGACGACCGCCGGTTGTGGCCTTCGCCCGATCCGTCGGTCAACCCCGACACCACGATCAGCCCCGACACCACGATCAGCCCCGACACCACGATCAGGGTTGTCCCAACCTGAACCCGGCAGCGAGAGTCCCGGTGGCACAGCGGAAGAGCGGGTGGTCGTGATGTCACCGGCGATCGGGCGAGCCGTGCTCGCGTTGAGCGGGCTGGGCTTTCCGCTGACCCAGCTCGCGATTCGACGCTTCGGCACGCCGGGCGCGGTCGCCGTCGAGGTGGTGTGCGGCGGGCTGCTGGTCCGGGACGCCGCCATGATCGCGGTCGGCGTGCCGGGCTGGTTGCGACGCGGTCCCGCCGTCCTGCTGTGGCTCGAAGCCGCGGTGGCGGGTGCCGCGGTGCTGACGGGTCTTCGACCTGTGATGGATGCCGATGCGCTGCTCCGCGCCGCCGGGCAAGGCCGTCCCGATCGACTCGAAGCCGTACGCCGGGTCGCCATCGGGGCGCTGTTCGGGATACATACCGTGCGGTTCCGCATCTACCTGCAACCCGATTCCGGGCGCAAGAACGGCGAACCGGAAGACACATTCC
>DASQFG010000118.1:0-3967 GCA_035633315.1 Nakamurella sp.
ACCGACACCGAACTCGTCCGGACCGACCCCGAGCAACCCCCGGTCGCGATCCGGCAACGCGTCCCGATGACCCCGACCGCCCGGGTCACCTACCTGGTCATCGCCCTGCTGGGCGGGTTCGCGTGGACCATGATCGCCATCATCCGGGGAGAGGAGGTCAACTCCGTCTGGTTCGTGCTGGCCGCGGTGTGCACGTACATCATCGCGTTCCGTTTCTACGCCCGGCTGATCCAGTACAAGATCGTCAAACCTCGCGATGAACGCGCGACGCCCGCCGAGGCACACGGCAACGGCAAGGATTTCGACGCGACCGACCGCAGGGTGCTGTTCGGGCACCATTTCGCCGCGATCGCCGGGGCGGGGCCACTGGTCGGACCGGTGCTGGCCGCGCAGATGGGGTACCTGCCGGGCACCATGTGGATCATCATCGGCGTGGTGCTGGCCGGCGGCGTGCAGGACTACCTGGTGCTGTGGTTGTCCACCCGCCGCCGGGGACGCAGCCTGGGTCAGATGGCCAGGGAGGAACTGGGCAGGGTCGGCGGCATCGCGGCGCTCATCGGCGTTTTCGTCATCATGATCATCATCATCGCCGTGCTGGCGCTGGTCGTGGTGAACGCCTTGGCCGAAAGTCCCTGGGCTGTCTTCTCGCTGTTGATGACCATCCCCATCGCCCTGTTCATGGGCGTGTACCTGCGCTACCTGCGGCCGGGCCGGGTTTCGGAGGTCTCGGCCATCGGGGTGACACTGCTGTTGCTGGCCATCATCTCCGGCGGCTGGGTCGCCGAAACCGACTGGGGGCAAAGCTGGTTCACCCTCGGAAAGGTGACCCTGGCGTGGGCGCTGATCATCTACGGGTTCGCCGCGTCCGTGCTGCCGGTCTGGCTGCTGCTGGCCCCCCGGGACTACCTGTCGACCTTCATGAAGGTCGGCACCATCATGCTGCTGGCGATCGGCATCCTCATCGCCCGGCCCGTCGTGCAGATGCCGGCAGTCACGACGTTCGCCATCGAGGGCAACGGGCCGGCCTTCGCCGGATCACTGTTCCCGTTCCTGTTCATCACCATTGCCTGCGGCGCGCTGTCCGGATTCCACGCCTTGATCTGCTCCGGGACCACCCCGAAGATGATCGAAAAGGAAAGCCAGACCAGGATGATCGGGTACGGGGGCATGCTCACCGAATCATTCGTGGCGATCATGGCGCTGGTCACCGCGGTCATTCTCGACCAGCACCTGTACTTCGCCCTGAACGCCCCGGTCGGCCTCACCGGCGGTACCCCGGAAACCGCGGCTGCCTACGTCAACGGGTTGGGGCTGTCCAGTCCACCGGTCACCCCCGATTTCCTCGCCCAGGCCGCGTCCGACGTCGGTGAGGCGTCGATCATCTCCCGCACCGGCGGTGCGCCGACCCTGGCATTCGGCATGTCCGAGGTACTCAGCGAGGTCGTCGGCGGAGTCGGATTGAAGGCCTTCTGGTACCACTTCGCGATCATGTTCGAGGCGCTGTTCATCCTCACCACCGTCGACGCGGGCACCAGGGTGGCGCGGTTCATGCTGTCCGACTCGATCGGCAACATCCCCGGCGCCCGCAAGTTCCGCGACCCCTCCTGGCGGATCGGCGCCTGGACCTGCTCGCTGCTGGTGGTCCTCGCCTGGGGTGCGATCCTGATCATGGGCGTCACCGACCCGCTCGGTGGCATCAACACCCTCTTCCCGTTGTTCGGCATCGCCAACCAGTTGCTGGCGGCCATCGCGCTGACCGTCGTGTTCACCGTGTTGATCAAGAAAAAGCTCTACAAGTGGGCCTGGATCCCCGGCGTCCCGCTGGTCTGGGACCTCATCGTCACCCTCACCGCGTCCTACCAGAAGATCTTCTCCCCCGTCCCGGCGATCGGATACTTCGCCCAGCACAACGCTTTTGCGGACGCCCAGGCCGCAGGTGCCCAGAAGTTCGGCACCGCGACCAGCCCGGCGGCGATCGACGCCGTGGTCCGGAACACCCTCGTGCAGGGCACCCTGTCGATCGTCTTCGCTTCGCTGGTCATCATCGTGGTGATCGCCGCGGCCGTGGTGTGTGTGCGGTCCATCCGGGCGGGCGGCATGCCCACCACCGAAGAACCCGACACTCCATCGCACATGTTCGCGCCGAGTAGTTTCCTCACCACCCCGGCCGAGAAACAGGTTGCAGCCGAATGGGCGAAATCCGGGGTCAGCCCGGTGCCCGCCGGAACCGGAGGCGGACACTGATGCCCGAACCCGACGGCCCTGAGAACAGAAGCACCGTCGATGCGGTGCTGACGATGGCCCGTGGCGTCCGATGGTGGATCGCGTCCGTGATGGGTGACAACGCCTACGCCCGCTATCTCGACCACCTTGCCCGGCAGCACCCCGACCGCCCCGTCCCCACCGAGAAGGAATACTGGCGCGAGCGATACAGCGCCATGGACGCCAACCCGGGCGCCCGCTGCTGCTAGCGGTGTCTGCTTCACCATTGAGCGCCGCGCCCGGCGCTGCAACGGATCTCCGGCCGGACCCACCACCCGGGTCAGTGAAGGTGAGCGAGCAGCAGGACGGCCACGACCAGGAGTGCCAGGCCGACGAGCATCGCCGACGAGACGAGACGCTGAAGGGGCGGCAGCCCGGAGTTGTGGGCGGCGACGAGCATCACCACCACCAGCGTGGCTGCGTAGATCGCCATCCCGATCCAGAGCGCCAGATCCAGCGATAGGATGCCCGCCCAGGAGAGGGCGAGGACGAGGATCGGGAGAGATGCCGATCCCAGGGCGCCCAGCGCGATCCGGCCCATCGTGCGGACCTCCGCGCTGGAGGGCATCCGTTGATGGGCGACCTGGTGTGCGACGACCTCGGCGAGGAAGCCGGCAGCCGAGATTCCGAACACGCCGACGGCAACGGACAGCAGAGCCTCGGGCGCAGTCGCGTGACCGTTGGCGTAGATGGCCGCCAGAATTGCCAGGCCGGTGAAGCTCGCGTAGATCCGCTCCTTCAAAGCCCGAGTGCTCTCGTCGAGCCCGGCGGAGGTTTCGGTCGGCTCGGGGTCGGGGTTCGTCACATCCGCCATCAGATACCTCCCGCTGCCCGACGTAGCGTTCGGGCATGGCGTTCGTCTCCTCAGCGGAGATCCTCGTCCTGCACGGTGTCCGGATCCAGGGCGTGGCGGACAGGGGCTCGGTGGCGCAGCGCTTCTCCCTGGACCGGGTCACGGTCGACGAGCTGCTGTTGGACCACGAGGCGCACGGATGGGTGCGGCGCGCCGGATTCGCCGACGTCACGGGTTGGGCTCTCACCGAGGCCGGCCGCGACGCGGGCAGCCGGATGCTCGCCGTGGAGCTGGACGAGGCCGGTGTCCCGCGGTCGCCGAGTCGCACGCGTCGTTCACCGCACTCAACCCCCGATTCCTGAACCTGATCACCTGGTCAGCGCAGCGACTACCTCTGATCTGACGGCGGCCAGGATCGACGCGGTGACTGTGCGCGGGTGGTGATCGGCCAGCACCCGGCGACGTTCGGTCGGCCGTCGATGATCGTCGTGATCCGATCCGGCCCGACGATGAGCCCGGTCCGCCCAGGCCGGCCGCTGAGCCAAGCCGCGGCATCCACGCCGCGCGCGTACGCCGCGGTGGCGTCGATATCGGCCCACGTCAGTGACGGTCCGATGACGGTGACGGACGCAACGCCCTCGACCGGCAGACCGGTCCGCGGTTCCATCAGATGCTGCCCACGATGCGCGGTGCCCGAGGTCGCCGCCGCTCCTGACCGGATCGGCACCACGGCGATCAAGCATCCGCGGGCTGCGCGGGTTCTCGATGCCGATCCGCCAGTCCGCCGTTCGATATCCGCGGTGTGGCAGACCATGTCGCCGCCGGGTTGATGATCGAGTCGGCCCGGTAGGTGCTGAAGATCCGGTCCACCTCGCGGAGCTGGGCGAGCACGGCTGTCTACGCCGGTGTCCG
>DASQFG010000119.1:0-3139 GCA_035633315.1 Nakamurella sp.
GCAGCGCGCCGGACCACAGCCGCGGCCAGCTCGGCGGCGGCGTTGGCTCGCGCCGGTGAATCCGGCAGCCCGACGCTGGGGTTGCGGACCCGCAGGGCGCGCTGCCAGCCCACCACGTCGGCGGGCTCGGCGCCCAGTACCCCGCTGGCGTCGAGGGTCAGCTTGACCGCCGGGCGTGCGAAGTACAGGTTCGGGCCGGTCAGTACCCGCAGTTCCACCGGGTGGCCCAGGTCGGGGGCGAGCTGATCCATGCAGGAACCCTAATAAGTTGGGCTCGGCCGGGCCGATCGGGCAGTCTCGTTGCGCCCGGTCGCGGCGGGGGAGTGCGGGACCCGGGGTGATCAGCGCTTGGGGACCTGCGCGGTTGCCTGCTGCCGGTGTGGGTCCCGCAGTGGTGATCTTGGTCAGGTGACGGACGAAAGGGTCGAGCGCGCCGTTGCCCGGGGGACGCATCGTGCTGGCGCGCCTTCCCAGATGTGGCGCACGTCACGGCTAGCGTCCGGGGCGTGTCAGGCGACGTCGCCGGGGAGCGTATCGGCCGGTACCGGCTGTGCGAAGCGATCGGGCGCGGGGGATCGAGCGTGGTCTACCGCGCCATCAACGACCACCGAGTCTCGTTGCCGCGGGTGGTTGCGGTGAAGGTCGCGATGCACGAGCGGTGCGCCGACGACGGTTTCCGCCGCGCCTTCCTGGACCAATCGAGGGTCTCGGCAGTGATCAATCATCCCAACGTGTTGCCGGTGCTGGACGCCGGCGAGGACGGCGGGCGGCCGTTCCTGGTGATGCCGCACGTGAGCGGCGTGGACCTGGCCCGGCAGATCGCCGCGCGCGCCCTGACCGTCGGGCGGGTGCTGGCCCTGTTGGGGCAGGTGGCGTCCGGCCTGGATGCGCTGCACCGGTGCGGATTGCTGCACCTGGACGTCAAGCCCGCCAACGTGCTGGTCGGCCAGGCCGGTCAACCGGCTACCGGCGGTGTTCGGGGTCTCCCTTCGCCTGTGCTGGAGCGGGCGTTCCTGGCCGACCTGGGCATGTGCCGGTTCTGGGCCGAGCAGTCGCCGGCCCGCACCGACGATTTCGTCGGTTCGCCGCGCTACGCATCGCCCGAGCACCTGCGCGGCAGACCGGTGCGTGCCGCGGCGGACGTCTACTCCCTGACCTGCGTGCTGTTCACCTGCCTGGCGGGCCGGCCGCCGTACGTCGGCGATCTTCCGACCGTGGTCAGCGGCCACCTGGCCGGCCGGATTCCCTCGCTTGCGGCGCTGACCGCGTTGCCGCGTCAGCTGGACGCGGTGATCCGCCGCGGCCTGCACCCCGATCCACGCGCCCGGTTCCGCACGGCCGGCGAACTCATCGCATCGGCGAGCCAGGCGCTGCGCAGCCGTGAGCATCGGCTCGCCGGGTCGACGGTGGGGTCGGTCTGACGGGGTCGCAGTGGGATCACCCGGCCTGCTGGAGCACGGCGCCGCCGAGGAACTGATTGCGGTGTCGTCGTCGCCGACCGAGCCGGCAGCGGGCTCTCGGGATCGGATCTGGGCCGCCCCGCCAGTCCGGCGTCAGCCCGGATAACCTTGCACTCTCCCCGTGGGAGTGCTAAACCTGGTTACTGGCACTCGGTCATGCCGAGTGCCAGGTCGGTGCGGTGAGAATTCGCCGGTCCGGGACCACCGATGGTAGCCGGGCCTGGGGGGTTCGTCCGTCGCGGGCATCGCCGCCGTCCAGCACACCGTCAAGCTGCTGACCGCGTCCTCGGGCCATCGCGCCCCAGGGACCGGCGAATCTGGAGGACCAACACCTCATGTCCAAGCTGATCGCTTTCGATGAGGAAGCGCGTCGCGGTCTCGAACGCGGGATGAACATCCTCGCCGACGCCGTCAAGGTGACGTTGGGGCCGCGCGGCCGCAATGTCGTTCTTGAGAAGAAGTGGGGCGCGCCGACCATCACCAACGATGGCGTGTCGATTGCCAAGGAGATCGAGCTCGAGGACCCGTACGAGAAGATCGGGGCCGAACTCGTCAAGGAAGTTGCCAAGAAGACCGACGACGTCGCCGGTGACGGCACCACCACGGCCACCGTGCTCGCCCAGGCACTCGTGCGCGAGGGTCTGCGCAACGTGGCCGCCGGCGCCAACCCGCTCGGCCTGAAGCGCGGGATTGAAAAGGCAGTGGAAGCCGTCGCTTCCCAGCTGCTGGCCGACGCCAAGGAGGTCGAGACCAAGGAGCAGATCGCTGCCACCGCCTCGATTTCCGCCGCCGACCCGGCCATCGGCGAGCTCATCGCCGAGGCGATGGACAAGGTCGGCAAGGAAGGCGTCATCACCGTCGAGGAGTCGAACACCTTTGGGCTGGAGCTGGAGCTCACCGAGGGCATGCGCTTCGACAAGGGCTACATCTCGCTGTACTTCGCCACCGACGCAGAGCGTCAGGAGGCCGTGCTCGAGGATCCCTACATCCTGCTGTACGGCTCCAAGGTCTCGGCCGTCAAGGACCTGTTGCCGCTGCTGGAGAAGATCATCCAGTCCGGCAAGCCGCTGCTGATCATCGCCGAGGACGTCGAGGGCGAAGCCCTTGCCACCCTGGTGGTCAACAAGATCCGTGGCACCTTCAAGTCCGTCGCCGTCAAGGCCCCTGGCTTCGGTGACCGCCGCAAGGCCATGCTGCAGGACATCGCGATCCTGACCGGTGGCCAGGTCATCACCGAGGACGTCGGCCTCAAGCTGGAGAACACCGACATCTCGCTGCTGGGCACGGCCCGCAAGGTCGTCGTGACCAAGGACGAGACCACCATCGTCGACGGTGGCGGTGACGCCGAGCAGATCGCCGGCCGGGTCTCCCAGATCCGTTCCGAGATCGAGAAGTCCGACTCGGACTACGACCGCGAGAAGCTGCAGGAGCGGCTGGCCAAGCTGGCCGGCGGCGTTGCGGTGATCAAGGCCGGAGCCGCGACCGAGGTCGAGCTCAAGGAGCGCAAGCACCGCATCGAGGATGCCGTCCGCAACGCGAAGGCTGCGGTCGAGGAGGGCATCGTTGCCGGCGGTGGCGTCGGGCTGCTGCAGGCCGCCATCAAGGCGTTCGAGAAGCTCGAGCTGACCGGTGACGAGGCCACCGGCGCGAACATCGTCCGGGTCGCCGTCGAGGCCCCG
>DASQFG010000120.1:0-4115 GCA_035633315.1 Nakamurella sp.
GATTCGCGTGTGACCCTTCTGGCGGCGTGCGTATTTGGGCGCTCCTGATAGACCGGGATTGGCCGAAACAGTGGGCCAGGTAACCGGACTGACGTTGCTCCAACGGCGAGCGGTGACGGTCGCGATTCGATACGAGCGGACAGGTCGGCCCGGGATAGGTCCGATCCTGGACGGGCAAGCGCGAAGACCGGGCGGCATCGCACTACCCCCGCGAGGCCTTCGGGCTGGCGTCGACACCCAAAGTGGCCCAGGCGGGCATCGCATTTACGGGGCGGAAGTGGTTGTTGCACTGGCA
Source organism: Nakamurella sp. (assembly GCA_035633315.1). Classification (GTDB taxonomy): domain Bacteria; phylum Actinomycetota; class Actinomycetes; order Mycobacteriales; family Nakamurellaceae; genus Nakamurella. The sequence continues at coordinate 296 of DASQFG010000120.1, forward strand.
TTGTGCCGGACGGCGGCGGCCGCTGCCAGCGGCAGATCCACGGCCTGCCTGAGAAATTCCTCACCACCACCACCACCACCACCACCACCACCATCACCATCAGCAAGGCCGGACCAGTGGCGATCCCGCGCGGCTGATGCGTCAACTCCGCCAACGTTGCCTGATCACCGTCAACCGTCCTTCCCGTCACACGCCATCCACCGGCCCGGGAATTCCATGTGCCCCAGTGTTTATCGGTAACAGTCACGGCCCTCCGGGCGGCCCTGCTGGGCTGCGCACGGCACTTCCTCCCCGGACCGTCAGGCACGCAGCCGCGGGGTTCGTCGATCGTGAAGGACCTTCCGGTGAGCGGCGATGGCGCCAGCAATGCTGTGCAGTAGCCTTTGGGGTAAGGCTCGTTCACGGTGGCCGTGAGCGGCACCATCCACTCGGATCAGACACCGCCGGCTACCGCGGCGGCGATGCAGCGGCCGCGGATCGCCCAATAACGTCACCCATGCGGTCACCGCCCCGATCGGGCTGGGCGCCCAACACGGCGGACAGCAACGCCGCGGCCAATGCCTGGCCACGCACTCTGCCGCTGACCAACGCCACCCGCCCGTTCGATAGGAGCAACACATGAGTACTCCCCTCACCCCGCTGGGAGACGACCACCGGGCCGACCACGCGCCGTTGGAGCCCGGCACCGCCGAATCCACCCTCGCCGAGACGCCCGCACCGCATCCGGACGGCACGGGGAGCACCCCGGTGGTGCTGGATTCGGGCGCGGCGGTCTCCCGACAGAAGGCTCGCTTCGGCGGTGTGAAGATCGGGTCGGCGTTTTTCGGGTGGTTGACCGCCACCGGGATGGCGGTACTGCTGATCACTCTGCTGGCCGCCGCGGGCGTCGCGTTCGGGCTGGCCACCAATACCACCGTCGACCAGGCCGTGCAGGAATCCCAGAACGCCACCTCGACCGCGCAAACCGTCGGCTTGGCGGGCGCCATCACGTTGCTGGTCATCCTGTTCGTCTCCTACTACTGCGGCGGCTACGTCGCCGGCCGGATGGCCCGATTCAACGGCTTCCGGCAGGGCCTCGCCGTGTGGCTATGGGGTATCGCGATGGCCTTGTTTGTCGCCGCCCTGGCCGCGGTCGCCGGCAGCCAATACAACGTGCTGGCCCGGCTGAACCTGCCGCGCATCCCGGTCGACGAGGGCCAGGTCACGACTGTCGGTCTGATCGCCATCGGCGCCGCCGTGCTGGCGAGCATGTTCGGAGCGTTGCTCGGCGGCCTGGCCGGCATGCACTTCCACCGCAAGGTCGACGCCGCCGGGCAGCGGCCCCTTGACCACTCGTCGGGTTCCCGCGACGCCTGAAAACCCAACTGGCCGAGCCGACATACATCGCCGCGGCGATGGACTTCCGCCGCGGCGCCCGCTGGCAGAATCCCCAGCGAAGTCGGCCGAGCACGGATCTGCCTGAGCCGCACCGTCGACTATGCTGCTCACCCATCGAAGCGCCAGCAGTCGTCGAAAACCCTTGCCGTTCGCCGTGTCTCGTCGTGACCGACAGGTCCACAGCCCTCGGATGCCCGCCGAGGTTGCCGTGAGGCACCGGTGCACCACGGGGTGACGGGCCAGTCGGCGCAGCCGGGCCCTTGGCTGACCTGGCTCACACCAGATTCGGGTCGTCCGGTTCAAGGAGGGCGGCAGCGCCCGCGGCGGCGCGAAGCGCGTCCGCGCGGGTGGGGCCGTCACCCGCGTAAGTGCCCCCCGACGGGGAGGTGAGGACCACCCGGTAGCCGCCGGCCTGCACCTGGCCGGGCACATCCTGCGGGACGACGTAGTCATAGGCGGCCAGCGTCCAGCCCTGCCGTTGCAGTTCCCGCTCCAGATCCGCGAGATTGTAGGCCTTCATCGATCCTCCCTGTCACCATCCACACGGGGCGCCGTGCCCGACCAAGCAGGCCACACAGAACCCCAACCGGGATGTTGACGCTCCAAACCCGCCACGGGCGGATCAGTCGACGACGTTCAGGTGGTGACGTGAGCGGAAAGCAAACCCATGGTTACGGCACGGTTTCCTTGGTCACCGGGCATGTTCAAGTGCGTGAAGTTCAGGCTACGCCTGCGCGCCCCCATTGGGTCGGAGGCGATCTGAACGGTCCGATCCCCCCGGTCATCCCACCGGTCAACAGATCGCGCATCCTGCGCTGAAAGTCATCGACCATCTGCCCCACCGCAAGACGACCCAACCACAATGTCCGGTGGAGCCCCGGACGGTGGCCGCGCGCGGCGTCCGGCGCCGACCTGGACCTTCAGTTGACCGGATTCGGGGAGCGGGTGCCGGGTCAGGTCGACAGTGACATTGCCGGCACTGACTTGCTCGTTGACCGGCCAGTCTCCGCAATGCGCAGTCCGCAGGGTTCGAATCGGCAGGCCATCCGCAGGACCAGCCAGCCAGCCGGGCAGGCTGGGCGTTGGGCCCGTCAATCGCCGGGGGGATCCGCCGACTGGCAGTCGCGGATCAACTGGGCGGCCACCGCGTGGACCGTCGTGTCCGATTCCCGGGCGAGGTGCTCCAGTTCGTCGCGGCCCGCTTGGGGGATCATGCCTCGGTCGATCAGCACGCCCACAGCCTGCTGGACGACGGACATCTCCGCCAGGCCGGACATCACCCCTTGCTGCTGAGCGGGCTGCAGGTGGCCGTCGAGCACCACGGCGGCCCGAATGTTCAGCAGCCACCCCAGGTCCGCGGCCAGGTCGACCAGCGCTCCGGTGGCGGCCGCGTAGAAGACCACCGCACTGCCGGGTTCCAGGTCGGTCCACGACCCCAGCGGCACCTGGAGGGACGTCGCCACTGCCGTGGCGGCGCCGTCCAGCGTGGACACGGTGACCCCGGCCGGACTAGCCCGGATCGTGAGATCCGGACTAGCCCGGATCGTGAAGGCCAGGCCCAGGGCGGACGGCACGGCCACCACGAACGCCTCATGCAACGAGCCCACCAGGTCGGCCAGATCCGTCGCCGAATCGTCCAGCGCATCGGTCAACCGGGCAAGGTCCGCGGCCAACCCTGCGGACATCTCCACAGGAATGCTCCCGGGCGGCCCGCCCGCTGCTCGCATGCCCTTCTCGTGGCAGCGCAGACCGCGCTGGACGACGTCCGGGATCGGCGACGGATCGGGGTCCGCCCCATTGCTCCCGGTAGGACCGACGCTACCCCCACCCCGGCACACCACAACCGCCATCAGGGTTGTTGATCTAGCCTTCCGTGTGCCGGGCCCGGGCCCGGCGGACCGCCTCCTCCACCAACGACCGGGCCACCACGGATAGCTTCGTGTTCTGGGTCTGGCTCAGGTGCCGCAACCGGTCGAACGCCTGATCGGCGGTATACCCGGACCGGCTCATCAAAATGCCCACCGCCTGATCGATGATCGCCTGCGAGTTCAGTGCGGCCTGCAACCTCGCGGCGAGCCGTTTCGTCGTCGCCAGCACCTGCGCGTTCTGCACCGCGATCGCCGCCGGAACTGCGAACAACTCACCGATCCGCGCGGCCTGCTCGTCGAACGCGTCCTTGCCGTGGGCGTACACGTTCATCGCCCCGAACACCCCGTCCGGAGTCAGCAACGGTAACGACAGCACACTGTGCACGCCCAACCGCCCGGCCCGCGGACCGAACCGCGGCCACCGCGGCTCACCACCCAACGACCCCGACCGCATCGTGGCGCCCTCAAGGGCGGCGCTGATACACGGACCCTCACCGATGCCGTACTGGATCGCGTCGATCTCCCGCACGAACGGTGCACTGGCCACAATCGTGTCCGCCCGGTCGCGTTCCATC